>RFFS01000181.1 GCA_003696775.1 Calditrichota bacterium | reverse complement strand
CGCGTCGATTTTGAACGTTTTCTGGTGGAGCATAACCGGGAAATAGAACAATTATTAGCAACAAAGGTGGATGTATGAAAATCAAATGGGGCTTTTTCCTGTTATTTGTATGTCAGACGGTTTGGGCCGGTACGCCCATAACACGTTCGTTTGAATTTTTACGCATGGATTTCAACCCCCGCACAGTAGGCGCGGCCGGTGCCTTCAGCACCTTAAGTGGGGATATCGGCACCATGTTGCAAAATCCTGCCGGCATGGCCGGCATGGAAAACCATGCGCAATATATGTTTTCTTTTAATCGCTATTTGCTGGATATCAACGGCGGACAAATGGCCTATGGCTTTAAAAAAGAAGGCTGGGGCACGTTGAGCGCCGCCATTACCTTTTTGAATTACGGTGAATTTAAGGAAACCGATGATTTTGCCCGGGAAACGGGCAACACCTTTTCCGCCAATGATTTGAGTCTGAATGTCAGCCTGTCGGATTGGCTGGCGCCCGGTTTAAGCTACGGTGTAACCCTCAAGTACATCTATTCCGAAATTGCCGATTATAACGCCTCCGCGGCGGCGGTTGACTTTGGTTTGCTTTGGGATGTTCCTTACGATCAGGATATTAAACTTGGAGTCGCCGTAAGCAATCTTGGTGTCAATTTTGAATATTACGGCAATGTGAAAGACCGCCTGCCGCTGGATATACGTCTCGGTTTATCCAAAAAACTAGCGCACCTGCCGCTTACCCTCGCGGTGAGTTTGGTGCATCTGGCGGACCCGGTGGAACGCTTTACGGAATATTTTAAGCGCTGTACCGTCGGCGGTGAATTTGTCATCAGCCCGGCCCTGCGTTTGCGCCTTGGTTATGACTATGGCCTGAATCAGGACCTGAAAACCGATTTGCAAGGCAGCGCTTTTGGCGGCGTCAGCGGCGGAGTGGCTTTTTATTATAATCAGTTCCGTTTTGATTACGCCTATAATAACTATAACCTGTTGGGCGCGGTGCATATGTTCAGTTTGTCAGGTACATTACCTTAAAACCATTGATGAGTTGTTTTCTGAGCTTTCTATCTTCCGGATAAACCGTTCACGACTGAAACAACCGGTAAATAAAAAAAATACAAAATAAAAAATAAAAAAGTCACACATGTATATATGGACTTTGGGATGACGGCCTATGTTTATAGATTTTGTCAAAACCCGCGTTATCGCCGGCTGCGGCGGCAGCGGATGCATGAGTTTCCATCGTGAAAAATTCATAGATAAAGGCGGCCCCGATGGCGGAGACGGCGGTCGGGGCGGGTCCATTATCATGCGTGCCAGCAAAAACCTGCATACCCTGCGCGACCTGACCTATCGCCGCGAATATAAAGCGCGTCGCGGGCAACATGGCATGGGCTCCAATAAACACGGCCGTAGCGGTAAGGATATCATCCTCGAAGTGCCGGTGGGCACCCTGGTACGTGACGTGAACGAAGACCGTATTTTGGTGGATTTTACCGAACATGGCCAGACCTTTGTGGTCGCGCGGGGCGGGAAAGGCGGACGGGGGAACGCCCGTTTTGCCACCTCTACTCATCAAAGTCCACGTGAATGGGAAGTGGGGCAACCCGGTGAAGAACGGGAACTGGAACTGGAACTCAAAAGCATCGCCGATGTGGGACTGGTGGGATTTCCCAATGCCGGGAAATCGACCCTGCTTTCACGGATATCCCGCGCCAGACCCAAGATTGCCGCTTACCCCTTTACAACCCTGCAACCCAATCTGGGTATTGTGAATTATCGTGAATTTTCCAGTTTTGTCATGGCCGATATTCCGGGATTGATCGAAGGCGCCCATACGGGCAAGGGGCTGGGGCATCAATTCTTACGGCATGTGGAACGTACGCGTGTATTGCTGTATATGATCGATGTGAGCAAGGAAGACCCGATGGAGCGATTACGTATTTTGCAGAATGAAGTGGAAAGCTACAGTCCTGTTCTGGCGCTTAAGCCCTATATGGTTGCGCTGACTAAAATCGATTTGTTGGGTGATACACCTCCGCCGGTTTTGGATGTGGACGCGCCTCAACTGGCCATTTCCGCCGTTACCGGTCAAAATCTGGATAAATTGCTGGATATGCTGCACGAGCGCATCGCCCGCGCGGATAGTATGGAGCAGTTAAAAGAATGACCGACGAGGCCTTACTGGCGTTGTACTCCGTGCCCGGTGTCGGCCCGGCGCGCATGCGTGCGTTGATCGGCGCTTTGGGTAGCGCGGAAGCGGTACTGGATAGCCCGGCCCGGCGTCTGATGAGCATAGACGGTATCGAAAAAAAACTGGCCGATCATATCAAAAACAAAGTCAATGATGCCTTTGTCCGCGAACAACTCGCCTGGTTGAAAGAGAGCGGCGCCCGTCTGATTCATTATTGGGACAGCACCTATCCTTCATCCCTGAAATCGATCTTCGATCCCCCTGTTTTACTTTTTGCCGAAGGCGATGTGACGTTAATGGACACAGCGGCCATTGGCGTGGTGGGCACACGGAATCCCAGTATTTACGGCCGGGAGGTAACCCGCCGTTTCAGCGAGGCGCTGGCAGAGACCGGTCTGACCATTGTTAGCGGTTTTGCGCGCGGTGTGGACACGCTGGCCCATAAGGCGGCCATTCGTAAGGGCGGTAAAACCATCGCGGTATTGGGCAACGGCCTCGATGTGGTGTATCCCAAAGAAAACCGGTCGTTGCTGGCGGATATGCGCCGGGATGGTTTACGGATCAGCGAATATCCCTTTGGCACGCAACCGGACAGCGGCAATTTCCCCAAGCGAAACCGAATCATCAGCGGTTTAAGCCTTGGTGTATTGGTTGTGGAAGCCGGCGCGAAAAGCGGAGCCTTATTGACGGCCCTGTATGCTCTGGATCAAAATCGGGATATCTTCGCCATTCCGGGCGCCATTACATCGCCCAACAGTGTGGGCACCAACAATCTGATCAAACAGGGCGCCAAGCTGGTGCAAAAAGTGGATGATATCCTGGAAGAACTTCAGGGACGGCTGCAGCCGGTAAAAGAGACAAGCCGACCGGAGCCGGTTTTGCAGGGCAAGGCCAAACAGATTTATGATGTCCTGGAAGAGGGCGCCCTGCATATCGATCAGATTGCCCTGCGTTGCCAACTGGCGCCTTCGGAGACGCTGACCGTCTTATTGATGATGGAACTGGACGGTCATGTACGGCAAATGGCCGGCAAAATGTTCGTCCGTGCCTGAAATGAAAAAGGCGCCGGAATCGACGCCTTTTTGCGGGGATTATTTGATCAATACGACCTTGCGACTTTGTTCAAAACCTCCGGCGCGCATGCGGATGATATAAAGACCACTGGGCATGGGCCTTCCCTTTTCATTCATCCCGTTCCAACCCACACGATGCGTTCCCGCCGTTTGAAATCCCTTTTCCAGAACATGTACACGTTTGCCGGTTAAATCATACACATCGATGCGTACAACAGAGGCGCGGGGCAGGGCGTAGCGTAGGGTGGTTTCCGGGTTAAACGGATTGGGATAAGCGTTATATAGCCTGAAATCATTCGGTCGGACAGCTTTTTGTCCCTTTTCCAAATCGGAAACCGGGTCAAAGTCGGAATATAAGGCGATCTTATTGGAATAATAGACGCCGGCATGCGAAAAATTGCCGCCTATCCACAAGCCTTCTTCCGTGCCCAAAAAGCTTTTAACGGTTGCGGTTGCGTTATAATTCAATTCCAGATGCATCCCGTTGCCCAGCCGATGCCACGTGGAGCCGTCCCAACGGGCGATGCTCCAAACGGTGTCGCCATCGGCGGTAACAAAATTCCCACCGGCATATATATCATTGCCATTGGCATATAAACCATGCACTTCGCCATTCAGACCTTCTCCCAGGGCATGCCATTGTTGTCCGTCCCAACGCGCGATGTTCAGCGCGTTGACCGATCCGGCCGTGGTGAATAAACCTGCTGCATACAAGCCGTCCGCCCCTCGTACCAAGGCCCGTATGGTTGGCTGATACACACCGCCTACACCGCCCCCCACATCTTGCCAGTGCGCGCCATCCCAGGCGGCAATACCGTAAAGTGCCGAGTTGTTTTCATAGGCGGTCATCGCACCGCCCACATATAATAACGTATCATCGGATAAAAAATCATAGACCGTGCCGCTTGGCGGATTGTCAAACAGGTGCCATTGGTTGCCATCCCAACTGGCTATATTATATTGTGTCTGACCGTTCACCTGCCAAAAATTTCCACCTACAAATAATTGATTATTATGAACACCCAGGGCATAAATCGTACTGCTGGTGCCCGTTTGCAGACCACTCCAGGTGCTACCGTCCCACATGCCTATATTCGCGGAGCCGGTTCCGTCGATATCGTCAAAATAACCGGCGACATATAATTTGCCATTGTATATCTGCATGGCATTGACAGCGGCATAAGATAAATCCTTAAATGGCCGACCCATATCCTGCCAGCCATCCCCGGTCCAGCGGCACAGAGCTTTGATACTATCGCCGCCCACCAAAGCAAAAGAACCGCCGGCGATCAGGCTGCCATCGGTCCATAATGCCAGCGTATTTACAGCGTCGGCCGCATTCCAATAACCGCCCAGGGCAAGGCTTGGCGCCTTCCAACGTTCACCGTCCCAGGTAGCCAGCCCCCCGAGGTAGGTACCCTGTGTGTACGATGTGTGTGTGCCCGCCCAGATATTGGCGCCGTCGCTCACCATATTATTTACGGTTATGCGGCTTGTGGCACCGAGCGTTTCCCACTGACCGTTACGGAAACGGGCAATGGAATATTCGTATGGAGAATCAAAGCGTCCGTAGCCGACGGCTTCACCGCTTATATTGGTCAGTTCCAAAACCTGGCCGTTGGCTCCGGCACCCATGGGTTGCCAGTCAGAGCCGTCAAAATAAGCCACACCGGCTACATCGGAGCTGCCACCCGCTGTTGTAAAATCGCCTCCGATCACCGGGCCTGCCGCGCTCCAGGTGACGGCGCGTACAAGGTTATTGGTGCCGGTACTCAAATTTTTCCAAAATGGATTACGGCTCCAGGCAGCGATGTTGGATACATTTTGACCGCCGGCGGTGCCAAAACTACCGGCTACATATACTTCGCTGACGCCGGCATCGATATCGTGCACCTCGCCACTGGTGCCCTGGGCCAGTTCCCCCTGGTCGTACATGGGGTACCAAAAAATGCCGTCAAATAATGCCACATGGCTGGCGGTTGTATCACCGATACGCGTGAAACGCCCTCCGGCATATAAACTGTTGCCATCGGTAGCCAGTGTAAAAATTTCATCATTGGCTCCGCCATCCAGGCTTTGCCAGTTGCCGCCGGTCCAGGAGGCAATGTAATTAAAGGGTTCGCCGTTGATTTCCGTAAATTTTCCAGCGGCAATGACCGCCGTTCCGTAAACAATAAGATCATTTACATTCAGATATCCCGGCGCCATCAACGTCCATCCATTGCCATCCCATTTAGCCAGGCCGTAAGGAATTTGATAGCCTTTCTTATCAAAGGAGATCATATTCGCCTGTCCGATATCACGGGCTATATAAACCATATCGTTACCTATGGCCACTATGTTGCCGCCACCGGAAAGAGCCGGATAGCCAAATCGGTTGGAATAATAAGCGTCTTCCGGATATTCAAAATCCTGACTAAGAGCCGGAAAGACTAAAACAATAATAAATAAAGATAAATAGCTCCATCGCATGGCGTCACCTCATTGAATAATTTTATTAAAAAACAAAAAGGGGCAAATCCGTTTAATAAATTTTAACCGGGTAGGGTGTGTGTTTATTCCGAATCCGGAAAGTTTATAACTGTATAAAAT
>RFFS01000026.1 GCA_003696775.1 Calditrichota bacterium | reverse complement strand
TTACACCGGACAGCGCCTGGCGCCTTGCGGATACCGTTTATGTCCTTGTGGATAGCAGCGCGCTAAACAGTGAAGGCGTGGCGATGGAACAGCCCTTTAGCGGGCAATTCGTGACCGGTAACGCCTATAATCGATCTTACATAAAAGAAACTTACCCGAGCGACGGGGACAGCATCACCATTTACAAAAAAATTTGGCTGACCTTTTCTCAAAAAATGCTGGCCCGGACGGTGTTACATGCTTTGGATATTCAACCGGCAGTGTCCGGTCAATGGTTGGTTAAGGATGATTCCACGCGCTTTGTTTTTCAACCGGATTCCGTTTGGCAAAGAGATCAAAATTACCGGCTTACGGTGGCGCCTTCGGCGTTAAATACCCGGCAAGTGGGGTTGGCGGATAGTGTTGTGCTTACGTTTAAAACCCAACGCCGTAACGCCTTGTACTTGCGCAGGCATATTCCGGCCGTAGCGGATACCAATGTTTCCTACAAAACCGAATTATGGTTTGAATTCGACGGTATTGTCAACGGTTTTACCGCCAGGGATCATATCCGCGTGACCGGCCCGGAGGGTGAAGTGAATTTGAAATTTCCCACGGTGTTTAAATATGGTGATCGCTCCATTATGACCCTGCGCCCGTATAAGGAATGGACCCATGGCGGGAATTATCAGGTGTATGTGGACCAGGGGCTGGAAGATGTGGACAGTTTGACGTTGACCGATAGTATAAGATTTCATTTCAAAATCCAATCCCGTGAAATTGTATCGTCCACTGTTTTGGAAGATTTTAGTGCGGGTTTACCCTGGCTGGCGCCTGCAGACCATCCGTTGACACAAGGTGTCCAGGACAGCTTAACCCTTGTTCTGCAATCGGCGCAGGAAAAAATCAGTCCGGTTTTTGCCATGCAGTTGCAGTATGCCTTTGCCGGAGATTCGGCCGGTGTAGTTGTGTTGGACAGGGAAACGCCGTTAATCATCACTGGCGTCGACAGCTCTGTTTGGGGCGCCTGGGTGTATGGGGACGGTTCCCTGCACCACCTGGCCTACCGGCTTATCGTCGCGGGCGATACGCTTTGGCGCGATATGGGGCCGATCAATTGGGCCGGCTGGCGCTTTACAGGCCTGACCATGGATTCCGTAGCCGCTACGGGTTCATTTCAATGGCTGGGCCTGGCACTGATCCAAAACGATACGTCCCTGACTTCCGGAAAACTTTATTTTGATGATTTGCAAAGCGAGGCGGTCACTTTTGTGGATGAAACGCCGATAGGCCTGCCGCGCGCCACGCATCTGGGTTACAACTACCCCAATCCATTCAATCCGCAAACCACGATACCGTATCAACTGGCGGCGCCGGCACGGGTGGAATTACAGGTATTTGACGCGTTGGGCAGGCGGGTGTATAGCTGGCAGGCGCGCCGGCAGCCGGCGGGAATTTACCGCCATGTCATCCGAGCGGCGGATTGGGCCAGCGGCGTCTATTTTTACCGTTTGAAGGTTCTGGAAAAAAACAAAGCGCCGCGCTATTTTACCCGTAAATTTTTATTGCTCAAATAAGATCGTTTAAAGATTTTTCCGGCGGGTTTGGAAACGCTTAACCCGCGTTTTCCACCCGCCTCAGGATAATCAACGGCGCTTCCAGCGGCACGCCGAGACGGAAAGGAAACCAATGGCCCATGCCGGCGGAGGTATAAAGCCGGGCGTTGCCTTTTTTATAGCGTCCCCATAAATAACCGTTTTCATTGAACAGTTCCCAAAAGCTTCGGCCGCCCACGCCAACCTGTCCGGCGTGGGTGTGTCCGGATAGAACCAGCCCTACCCCATTTTTTTCCGCCACATCCAAAGCCCGCGGACGGTGGCTCATCAACAGGCGAAAGGGACCTTCGGGGGCGTTATGGAAGGCCCGTTTAAGAGAGTCATCCAGAAAGCCGCTGATATCACCGCCAAGATGAACGGGATCGTTGGCGCCGCCGATCACGACGGGTGTTCCGTTTACCTCAAAAACATCGTGCTTATCCAGCAACAAAGGTATGGGGCCCGCTTCGATACGGCGAATGGATTCGCGAATGCCGCGAAAATATTCGTGGTTGCCCACGGATGCGTACGGCGGGTAAGGGGTTTTCAACTGTCCGATCAATTTCATGGTATCGGTCATTAAAGAAAGATCGTCGGCAATATCACCGGTGACCACCACCATATGCGGTTGGTGTTTTTCGGCATCCAGCAGGGTTTGTTCCACATGATCCAGGCCAAAATAATATCCGAGATGCAGGTCGCTCAAGTGCAAAATGCGGAAGCCGTCCAGCGCCCTGGGCAGGTTGGGTATGTCTATTTCGATTTCGGGGACGCGGGTGCGTGAAAAGGAAGCTCCGAAGCCCATGCCCATTGCCGAAGTGGCGGTGAAAGGCAGTATGGCGACCGTTCCGCCGATGATCCGGCGCCGGACGGGATCGGCCTTGGGCGAC
This sequence comes from Calditrichota bacterium, assembly GCA_003696775.1. Taxonomy (GTDB): domain Bacteria; phylum Calditrichota; class Calditrichia; order Calditrichales; family J004; genus J004. The sequence goes on along the minus strand of RFFS01000026.1, from coordinate 286 downwards.
ATGGGGGGGCGGTTGGCCAAACGCCCGGCCAGCCAGCCCAGCAATAAAGCAGGGGGCAGGCTGATGATCAATGCCAGGATCACCAGCAGAATCAGCGCACTGAAGGAAGAACCAAGAGCGCGCAGGCTGTTGATGCCCGTATAACTGCCCACACCCCAGATTATGGAAAACATCAGCAAAAAATAGGGCAATAAACGCGCCGTCCGATCGATGATCGGTTGATGCCAGTATTTTTTATTTGCCAGGCGGGCCAGACCACGCACGGCAAAACCGGCAGCGGTAACCG
>RFFS01000180.1 GCA_003696775.1 Calditrichota bacterium | reverse complement strand
CTTTCCGCCTGGCGCATGATCGCGCCCTGGGCCGTTGTCTCGGCAGTCCCCGCCTATCATTTTGATGTGCAACCCGGCACCATCCGGCTTTATAAGAACGAACAATTGACCATACAGGCCCGCTATGACGGTCCGGATGCGGAAGCTGTTTATTTATTAACGGATAACGGTACTCAGACCGATGCCCTGGCCATGACTCCGACGCAGGCCGGAAAATATCAAATTGCCCTTCCCGCTGTTAAATCGGATTTTGATTACCGCTTGTCGGCGCGGGTAGCGGATATGGATGATTGGAACGGCTTAATCGTTTCCGATACTTTTCATGTCCATGTCGCGGAACCGCCGCAAATTCAAAGCATGGTGGTTACGGTAACACCTCCGGCTTACAGCGGATTGTCCGTCAGCCGCTATACCGATAACGCCACACGTTTCAATGCCCTGGCCGGTTCCCGCATGGATATCGGGTTAACGGCCACACGTCCCTTGTCCGCCGCGCGCATGGCGTTGATGAACGGAGCGGAAACGGGCATGGCAACCGCCGGTTATAACGCCCGCGGCTACTTTGTGCTCAAAAAGCCCGGGGTGGTACGTTTTCATCTGATGACGGAAGATTCTCTCATCAACCCGGAACCGGTGGCTTATCATTTTGATGTGTTAACCGATCAACCGCCCTATGTGGAGATCAGCGCGCCCGGCGGAGATGTGGAAATGCAGCCGGAAGGAATTTTGCAGGTGGTCGCGCGCGCCAGTGATGATTACGGTGTAGCCCGTTTACGTTTGCTTTACCGGCATATTGCCACCGGTGATACGGGCGCGTGGCAAAATAAACCGATCGCGGCACCAGGCGGGAAAACAGAAACCCAAGGTGTAGCGTCTCTTGATTTTTCCGCCATGAGCATCGCTTTTGGCGATGAGGTGGAATATTACGCCGAGGCGTGGGATGGTAATACCTTTAGCGGGCCGGGGCGGGCGGAAAGTGCGCGATACAAAGTGATTTTTCCATCGCTGGATGATCTGTTCCAAACCTTTACGGATAAGGAAGACGAGCAGACACAAACCCTGGATGATGTGGCCTCCCGTTCCGAAGCGTTGAAGAAAACTCTGGAGGAATTACACCGCGATTTAAAACGCAAAGAAAAAATGGACTGGAAAACCCAAAAGCGCCTCGAGCAAACGCTGAAAGAGCATGAAGAGCTGCGAAAAAAAATGGAACGCCTGAAACGGGAACTGAAACAAAATGTCGAACGGATGCAGGAGAAAAAACTGCTTAGTGAAGAAGTTTTACAAAAATATCAGCAACTGCAGGAATTGTTCCGGCAGGTGGCGCCTCCGGAGTTAATGGAAGCCTTACAAAAGCTGCAACAAGCCATGGATAAAAACGATCCGCGTGAAGTAAAAAAAGCTTTGCAGGCCATGCAGCAGGAACAGGAGCAATTCAAACAAAATGTGGAACGCGCGCTGGAAATATTTAAGCAAATACAGGCGGAACAGGAATTGGACCGTATGCGGCGCATGGCGGAAGAAATGAAAAACCTGCAGGAAAATATCACCCGCCGCGCGCGGGCAAAACCTAAGGAAGCGGCGCGTCTGCAACAACAACAAACAAGCCGTCTGGATAAGTTGAACAAGGCCATGGAACAGGCTTTGCAAAATGAACATTTACAAAAATTTCCCGAAAGCATGCGCCTGTTGCAACAGACACGGGAAAGCCTGGAGCGGGAAAATCTGCGGAGCCGGAGTGAAAATATCCGCCGTCAGGCGGAACAACGGCAGGGCGATCGGGCCGAGGCACAATCCCGTCAAATGGAAAAATCTTTACAAAACATGGCCGAACAATTGCAACAAAGTCTGCAAAAAATACAAGACAGCCATAAACAGCGTGTGCAATCGAAAATGATGGCGATAACCCGGGATTTATTAAAGCTCTCTTTTGAACAGGAACGATTGCGGCGCGAAAGCCGAAAGGCCTCTCAGGTGGATGATAAATTACGCGACGTGGCCCGTAAACAGGCCCGTCTCCAACAAAATCTGCAAAAAAGCATCGGAGATATGATCGCCTTATCCCATGAAACCTTTTTCATCGAACCGGAACTGGGCCGACAAATGGCGCGCGCCAGGAAAATGATGCAACAGGGCCTGGATGATTTAGGAGAACGCAGGGGCATGCAGGCTTCGGAAAAGCAGGGCCGGGCCATGACCGCGTTGAATCAAAGCGTGAACAGCATGCGGAAATCGCTTGGCATGTTATCTAAATCTTCCGGGGGGACGGGTTTTGAACAATTGATGGAGCAGCTAAAGCAAATGGCCGGCATGCAGGGTAATTTAAACGGCCAGACCCAGGGGTTGTTTAACCTGCAACAGAGCAATAAAGGGCGGCCCATTCCCGGGCAGGATGGGGTACGCCGACGTCTGGCCGCCCAACAACAGGCTTTGCAACAAGCCATGGAAAACCTGGCCGGTCAGATGGGTAACCGCAGCGATGTGTTGGGACGCATGAATGAGTTGAGTGACGAGATGGACAAAGTGGTGAATGACCTTTTGAAAAATAATGTGTCGCGCACAACCATTCAGCGTCAGCAAAAAATACTTTCCCGTATGCTGGACGCGCAAAAGTCGGCCCGGCAACGGGAATATTCCAAAAAACGAAAGGCCGAACAGCCCAAACCCTGGCGACTGGTTCGTAATAAAAAGAAAGCGGCGCCCAATGCACGCTTAAAACAATGGCGGGAAGCGTTAAAGAATAGTTATAAGGAAGGTTACAACAGCGCCTATCAACGCATGATTGAAGATTATTTTAAAACCTTGATCGAACGGGAGGAGGCTCCCGAACAATGAAACAACGGCTGGCACGGGCGTTATGGGCGTTGATCCTGATTGCGCTTACACAGGTGAACGGCGATGAACTGTTCACTAAAAATGCCGGATTCAAAGAGGGGCGTATCGCGATTGTGGATTCCGATAATTTTCCGGAACGCCCGAAGATTGCGCTGGTTTTGAGCGGCGGCGGTGCCCGTGGTATGACCCATATAGGCGTGTTAAAAGTGCTGGAAAAAAACAACATCCGGCCGGATTTTATCGTGGGGACCAGCATCGGCGCCGTGGTGGGCGGCCTGTATTCCGCCGGATACAGCGCCGGGGAAATCGAGCAGATGTTCCGTAAAATCAACTGGGGCGATATGTTCCGTGATGTGCCGGCCCGCTCCAATCTCTTCCTCGAGCAAAAAACGGAACAGGACCGCTATCTGATTTCCATAAGGCTGAAGGACGGCGTCCCTTACATTCCCAACGCCGTTACGCCGGGCCAAAAAGTATTAAACGTCCTTTCCGATCTGTTTATGCTGGCGCCCTGGCAGGTTAAAGAGAATTTTGATGATCTGAGAATACCTTTCCGCGCGGTGGCTACGGATATTGTGCATGGCCGCATGGTGGTACTGGATAAAGGTAACCTGGCCGCCGCCCTGAACGGTTCGCTGGCGGTACCGCTGTTGTTTTCGCCGGTGAGCTGGGATTCCCTGCTGTTAGTGGACGGAGGCGTTAAAGCCAATCTGCCGGTCAGCGTGGCCAAAAAGTGGGGCGCCGATATCATCATCGCGGCGGATGTGAGCGCCGGGCTGCGCTCCCGTGAAGAATTAAACGCCCCGTGGGAAGTGGCCGATCAGGTGACCACCATCATGACCGGTAACAATAATGTCCGGGAATATAAGGATGTGGATGTCCTGTTGCATCCCCGGCTGCCCCAAACCACCAATAACGATTTCAGCGCACTGGATACCTTAATTACCCTGGGTGCGTCGGAAACGGAGCAACATCTGAACGACATTCGGCGTTGCATAACGGACCGGGCGCGTAAATCCGGTCGCTTTTTATTTGTTAAAAACAATCTGACCGGCCGGACGGACAGTCTGCGGCTTTCAATCCTTTCGCAAAAAATGGATAATTGGATAAGAAACGGTGGGTACAGCCGCGTTCGTGCTCGTTATCTGCAAAAAGAGCAGCGGGTTTTGTATGATTTTACGCCATTTGCCGCCATCGATACCATTCTTATACGCGGGGCGAAGGTCATTTCCCCGCAGGAAGTACGCGATTCCCTACGCACCCGTACCGGTCATATCCCCATTGTGGAAACCCTGCGTGAAGATATGGAACGCCTCTTGCGCATGTATCATAAACGCGGGTATTCCCTGATGACGATTACCGGCGTTCATTTTTTAAACAACCGGCTGATTATTGATCTCGATGAAGGCAAGGTAGGTGAAATTCGTGTAACCGGCAACCGGCAAACCCGCGATTACGTGATATTGAGGGAATTTCAGATTGCGCCCGGCGCACCGTTTAACTGGTTGGATGTGAAACACCGACTGGCCAATTTGTACGGAATGCAGTTGTTTAACCGGGTAACCGCCGATATCGTGCGTCATGACCGCGTGGCGGACATTATCGTCCGTGTGGATGAGAAACCTTCCGTTCGTGTTCAGTTAGGCGGCAAGGCGGATAACGACCGGTTATTTCAGGGCTATTTGGAGCTTTCCGATGATAATCTGCTGGGACGCGCCATCAAGGCCAAACTCCAGGCGCGCATCGGCAACCGGGACGGCTGGCTGGGCGGTCGATTCCGTTCGGAACGTATTTTCACTTCCCTCTATACATTTACCGGACAATTCTATTATGCTTATCAAAAAAATCCCTTTAAACGCAGTGATCAGACATTTACGCGATACAAGCAGGAACAAGCCGGGATAAAACTGCTGTTGGGACGCCAGGTGGAACGCATCGGTTTGCTTTCCGCGGCGATCCATGCCCGCCGGGTACAAATTACCATCGATCAGGGTCTGGTGACTACGGTGAATGACCTGCAATTGCGTTCGTTTATTTTGCGCTCGGTTATCGACAAGCGCGACCGCATCGATTTTCCCGCCAAAGGTGAATTTAACTGGTGGGAATGGGAAGCGGGCAACTCGCTTATTCTGCAAAGCGAGCAGGGCTTTAGTAAATTGCGCCTGCATCTCGAAACCTACCAACCGTTATTTTCATCGGATCATGTGTTGCATTTCCGCTTTGACGGTGGCATATCGGATATTTCCACACCCTTTTCCGAACACTTTCGCATCGGCGGCTTTAAGCAGTATTACGGATTGCTGGAAAAGGAAAAATCGGGTCGACAGTTGTTTTTATTAAGCGCCGGTTACCGCTGGAAACTGCCGTTTGACATTTTCGCTCCCACCTACCTCAGCGTTCGGTATGATTTTGGTAACATCTGGAGCAAGCCGTCGTTATCGTTTAAACGTTCTGAATTGTTGTCGGCTATCGGCGGTTATCTGGGTTGGGATACGTTTTTAGGGCCTCTCTATCTGGCCTGGGGACAAAATGCCTTCGGACGCCGACAGGTCTATTTATCCCTGGGTTTTGACTATTAACGCCCCTTCTGATCGTTCAACAGCCAGTTGATGATATGCCGGTGGGCCTTATGGATGGGATAGTTATTGAATTCTTCCTTTTTAACCCATTTCCGGGTACCTGTGCCGGGCGTTTCCTCCGGCGAACCTTCCACCAATACCGCGCGGTACTGTAAATTTATATGCGAATAGACATGGCGCATAAGACCGGAAACGCGGCTTATCCGATGCCCGGAAAGGCGGACGGACAGGCTGTCAGTATTCTTCAATTGCCGGGCATCCGTTTCCCAAACGGGAAATTCCCACATTCGTGCCAGCAACCCTTTTTCCGGCCTTTGGCGGATTAAATAACGGTGGGTGTTTTCATAGACCACAACCCAGTGATATTGCCGTTTTTTAGGCGGCGGGGCCGATTTAAAGGGCAATGCGTCGGTTTTTTGCTGCCGGTACGCCAGGCACCAGCGGCTCAGGGGGCACACGGGGCAGCGGGGCGCCACCGGCGTGCATACCAGCGCGCCCAGTTCCATCATGGCCTCGTTAAACGCGCCGGGATATTTTTTACTGAGCAAAGTTTGGGCGTGCTGTTCGATGATTTTTTGGGTGGAACGCAATCGTATGTCTTCCGCGATGGCCTGCAACCGACTGATAACTCGGGTAACATTGCCGTCCACCACGGCGTAGGGCCGGTTATAGCTTAAAGATAAAATAGCCGCGGCGGTGTATGGCCCGATACCCGGCAGGGCCAACGCCAGTTTCTTGTCATTTGGAAAACGGCCGTGATGTTGACGGGCAATTTGACGGGCGGCCTTATGCAGATTCCGCGCCCGGGCATAATACCCCAACCCCTGCCACTGGTGAAGTATTTCCTGCTCTTCGGCTTCGGCTAAAGTGTGCACATTGGGGAAGCGTTCCACAAAAGCGTGGTAATAGGGCAATCCCTGTTCCACGGTTGTTTGCTGCAGAATAACTTCCGAAAGCCAGGTGGTGTACCAGTGCCGTTTTTGACGCCAGGGCAGCTCCCGTTTATTTTGTCGGAACCAGTTTAACAAGTTGCGGCGTAATGCGCTGAGTTGAGTGGTCATACCCGGCGTAATGTATTTTCGAACCATTTACTGGTATGGGAACGCACCATTTGCACCAGACAAATTCGCCCGATAAACGGTTCGGGATTCTGCATCGAATTTTCATAAAGATTGATCAATCCGTTGCTGTATTTATCCAGATAAATGCTGTCAATCTGTGTGGGATCGCCCAAGACAATCAGCTTGGTGTTTTCGCCCAGCCGGGTACCGAGGGTGCGCATCTGAAAAGGGTTGGCGTTTTGCGCCTCGTCAAAAATAACAAAGGAGTTGGCCAGGTCCGCGCCGCGCACATCGGCCAGATTGATTAACTCGATGATGCCCGAGTCCAGCAGCTTTTTATAACTCTCTTCGGAATCGATTTCGTTGGTGAATTGGCGCAGTTTTTCAATAAACGGCCGCATGCGCGGTATAAGTTTGCGGCGTACGGAACCGGGCAGGAAACCGATATCTTCCCCCAGCCGGCTTTTGGTAACGATTGGTTTGATCAGTTTAATGGAATCGTATTTGCGTTCCTGAAAAACCTTTTCCAGCGCGGCGGCCATGGCGATGTGTGTTTTTCCCGTACCGGCCCGGCCGATAATGATCTGAATACGGATATCGTCATCCATGGCCTGAGCCATGCAAACGGCCTGTTCAAAATTGTAGGTATAGCTTGCTTCATCCAATACTTTAGGGGTGGTATCCATGACTCTGGTGGAAAAGTAATCGAAATAGCGTATTTTATCTTTTTTGCGCAGGCCCATGCCAAACAATTGGCCGGAAGGATCGAACAGGGCCACGCCTTCGTTTTCGCTTAACTGCCAGCGTCGGCGGTAATTGAAACTCCAGTTGGCGCTGTGTTTACCTTTGAATATGGCGTTGATGTCGTCTTCATCCAGTTGGATATGCTTCACCGGCTGAAAAAAACTGGAAAGATATTCTTCCGATATTTTATCGTGCCGGTAATCCTGTGCTTCGATACCCAGGGCGCGACATTTGATGCGCATGTTACGGTCTTTGGTCACCATAATAAACCGCATGCCGGGAAAGTTTTCCTTCAAACCCATAATCTGGGCAATCATGGCGTTGTCCTTATAATTTAACGCCAGCTCCCTCGGAAAAGATGTTGAAAGTCTGTCACTGATGAATGCCAGCATACCGTCCTTGCCATTGGGGATGGCCAGCGGGGCGCCATCATCGTTGCCACGATCAAGCATCTGTTCTAGTTTTTGGCTGATATCGCGGGCGTTATAGCCGATGCCCGGATCATTCTTTTTGTTGTCGATTTCTTCCACAGCCAGCAGGGAAATCAACACCACATGTTCATCAAAACGGAAAATACTGGCCGGGTCATGCAGCAGGACATTGGTATCCAGCACATAACCGATACGATCATGATGGGCGTTGAGAAAGTTAAGGTCGGTCATAAATAATCCAGATTGTGTATATAATTTTATATGAAATATTTAGAAGGATTTAATATACGTCTATGCTTATGCTGTTTTTTATACGGATGTTTTGGTGAGGTCTTAATTTTTTTTGTTGAAATATTTACCCTGACGGGAATTGTAAATCAAAAAGAGAAAGGGCGGCTTTTAGTTTTACCCCAAACCAGTTTGCCTTTGGGTGTGCTTGTGGTTTTCGTGGCGTTCCATCATTGGCAAACATGCCGATGGAATAGAGAGTGCCGACTATGTCGGGTTTATCATAACGTGTAAGGTTAAAAAAACATTAGGAAAGAGCGTGTATGTAACAAATTGTGGCGCAGGGGCGTATATTACTCCAAAAAAAAGAAGGAGTCCGCCATGAAACGTCACAAGGTGCTTTGGTTGATTGTCGCCGCCGGCTTATTTGCTGCCCTTCACGCGGATGATGGCATTCAACACAAATTGATGAAAATGCAGATGAACATCAATCCGGATAATTATGTGGTGTTTGAAGACAGTAGTCTGGTGGTATGTTCCCGTACAAATGACGCCTATCTGATGGAAGTGGAGCCGGACGGCACGCTTTTTATCCAGGCCAAACCGGTTCGCCTTGGCAACCGGCAAACCAAGGTACTCAAAGCCTATTATGACCTGATGCGAGAAATATACGAAACCCGTAACGCCCTGGGGCATAAAGGCATTAAATTGGGCATGGCCGGCGCCAAACTGGCCCTGCGCGCCGTGGGCAAAGCCGTTGATCTGATTCTGTCCGGTTTTGATGAGGAAGTCAGCAGGGATATGGAGGATGAACTGCAGGAAAAAGCCGATAAGCTCAAGGAAGAAGCCAACGGATTGGAGGAAAAAGGGCAACGTTTTGAAAGTCTGGTGGATGATATCAACACGTTTATAGAGCACCGGCTCTATCCACAAGTCTCCCAGGTAAAGGCTTTTGATCTGCTGTTGGATGAGGACTCGCTGCCTCAGGTGGATATCGACATCGATGAGGATGAATGAACAAGAAAGGTTTCTTTATAAAAAAGATTTTGTATGCCGCCACGTCTAAAATATTGTAAATGAAAAAAGGATGATATGAAATTTAGAAGAATTACACCGGATATTTCTACCAATAAAATGGAAGCGAGTAAAAAATTTTATTCTGAATTTGTCGGTCTTACATGTGCCATGGATATGGGCTGGATTGTGACTTTTATTTCTGAATCGAACCCAACGGCGCAAATCAATTTCCTGTTATCCGACAAAAAAAGTATCGATAACTCGAATGTGGCCATAAGTATCGAGGCATCGGACGTTGAACAATTATATAAAAAAGCGCGGGCTGGGAATATGAAGATCATTTATCCGTTAACAGTGGAAGCTTGGGGAGTGAAACGTTTTTTTGTGCAAGACCCAAATGGCGTTACAGTGAATATCATGTGTCATGTTAAAAAGGATGAAACATCTTAATGAAAAAATTAATATTCAGTGTTTTGATCATCCCATTGCTGGCAATGAGTCAGGAAAACAGGCTGGCCGTCTTTAAGCCTCTTGTGGGCAAAACCTGGCGCGCGGAAGGCAAATGGAGCAACGGCAGGCCATTCATTCAGGAAAAAACCTTTGAATATGGCCTGGACTCCACCATTGTCCTGGTCAATACAACAGGCTTTGTGGACCGGGAAAAAGGTCTGTTGGGAAAACGAAATTTTGGTATCCGGCAATATGATAAACATACGGATACCATAAAATTTTGGGAGTTTGATGTCTTTGGCGGATTGTCAACCGGGACGGTACAGGCCGAAGGGAAAAATCTGATATATCAATATGCATACGGCGATAAAACAATCACCAATATGTGGATAAGAGTTAACGACACGACCTGGCTTTTTAAGGTCGGTATCAGGCAAAATGGAAAATGGGAAAAACTTTATTTGGAAACCCGTTTTAAATGGCTTCGATAAATTGCTCCTCAAGACGGGCCGCATTTAATGGCGCCGTGTTCAATGGACTTATCCGTGTTGATGTAAAATTTTAGGAAAATGATCATAAAAAATGATATATTCAAAGTTTTTCCAATAACAAACCGACCGAAGTGATCAATCATGAAAAACAGAGATACTTCCCTTCCTACCGCCGATATTTACTATTGCCGGGCCATGCTGCCCCGCGTTTCCCGCACCTTTGCGCCAACCATCCGCATGCTGCCGCAGGGTCTGGAAGTGCCGGTGACGGTGGCCTATTTGTTGTGTCGCATTGCCGATACGGTGGAAGACAGCGAACATCTGACATTACAGACCAAGCAGGCGATGCTGGCCCTGTATGCCCGGGTGATGGAAGGCGACAGCACGGCAACCTCGCGTTTTCAGGAAGCGGTCAGGCAAATCCCCGCTGAAACCGCGGATGATTTACTGGCGCATAATGTGGGGCGTGTGTTGCATGTTTTTGCCGGATTTTCTCCCGTCATTCGCAAGCATATCACTTTTTGGGTAGTGGAAATGTCCATGGGCATGCAAAAATTCGCCCAGGATAAAAAAACGCGCGCCTTTACGTTTTTGCGTTCCATGAAGGAACTGGATGAATATATGTATTACGTGGCCGGTACGGTGGGCTATCTTTTAACCGAGCTGTTCTCTTTTTATTCCCGGAAAATTACACCTTCCCTGCGGCAGCGTATGGAAAAACTGGCCGAATCCTTCGGCAAGGGTTTGCAGATGGTTAATATCATCCGCGATATGGCCACCGATCTGCGTCGCGGTCAATCCTATATACCCGATGAACTGCTGGCCAAATATCACCTGGATAGGCAATCCATTTTTGAAAAAGAAAACGCCGATCGCGCCGAGGAATTATTTAATGAACTGATCCGAAACGCCGTTAAGCATCTCGATAAGGCGTTGGATTATATATTGCTGATTCCCAAGGAAGAAAAAAAAATCCGGCTGTTTTGCATGTTACCCGTTTTCTGGGCGATGCGCACACTGGAAAAAATCCAGGAGAACACCCTGGCTCTCCTGGGACAGGAAAAAGTAAAAGTCTCCCGGCGCATGATCCGCAAGGAATATATACTGGCTTTGTTTAACGCCTATTCCAACCGTTTAACACGCCGGCATTACGAACAAATCAAACGGCAGATTGTGCCGGCTGCTGTTCGTTAATCCTCCAGAGAATTGTGGCTACCATCGCAAAAAGGCCCGTTTTGGGTATGTTTGCATCCGCACAACCAAAGCGTTCCGGACTTTTCGAATTTGCCCACCACGGGACGGAATTCGGTGCCTTTATGTTTTCCGTCGCAATAGGGTTGTTTTTCGGAAAGGCCACAGGTGCACCAGGCGTATTTATCGCCCGCGGTCGCTTCTATTTTATAGGGCGCGCGTTGGGGAATCTCGGGTAAAGACATCATTCACTCCTTTTAATTTCATAAAAAATAATGGCTGAAAATAAAGAACTCCTTGAATATCTGCAAAGCATTCCGCAATTGGACAGTGCGGCGTTTTTAAACGCGCCGCCGGAACCGCGCACCATTCGTATAAATCCCTTACGAACTGCCGAACCCGACACATTGATCCGGGCCTATCGAGACAAGGGGTTTGAATTTAAAGCGCTTCCGTTTGACGATCATGGCTTTCTTGTGGAAAAAGAACCCTTTTCCCTGGGGCGCACGGTCGATTTTTTTAAGGGACATCTGACCTATCAGGGCGCGGCGTCTCAGGTGCCGGCCCTGGCTCTGGCGCCCCGGCCCGGCGAGCGTATTCTGGATATGGCCGCTTCGCCCGGTTCCAAATCCACACAAATCGCCGGCCTGATGGCCAATAGAGGCACGCTTATCATCAACGATGTCAACCGCGATCGTTTACAGGCGCTTAACGCCAATGTGTTGCGGCAGGGGGTAACGCATGGCGTGCTGTATAATTTAACCGGCGAGCGTCTGGGGCGTTTGCTGCCGGAATTTTTTGACGGCGTTTTGCTGGATACGCCGTGCAGCGGTTTGGGTACGATTACCGGTCATCCGGAAATATGGGGTTGGTGGCGTAAAGAACGCATGGATAAGCTGACCCGCGTGCAACAACAGTTGATGGTCTCCGCTGTAAAGGCGACACGTGTGGGCGGGCGTTTGGTCTATTCCACCTGTTCCATCGCTCCCGAAGAAAACGAAGCCATCGTGGAATGGGCCGTGAACCATTATCCGCTGGAAGTGGAAAGTATGGAACGATACGGATTGGAAATGTTTGAACCGGGCTGGCAACTAAACGGCATGAATGCCCTGACGCGTACCCGTCGTATCTGGCCGCATAAACATGGAATGGAAGGCTTTTTTGTCGCCCGACTTCGTAAGACGGATCGTTATTACAATTTTCATGATGATCCCACCCCCCAACGCAATGTGGGACGATCCTTTGATGATCCGCTAATCCGTCCGGTTCTGGAATCCATCAGCGCTTCCTGGGGTATCCCCGAAGAATGGTGGCGGGCGTTCCGTTATGTGCGCACATCTAAGCGTTTATGGTTAACCACCCTGTCTGCTGAAAGTCTGCCGGAAGAGCGGTTTATGAGCGCCGGGCTCTTTTTTGCCATGGAACGCCGTCCCCACTGGAAATTGACCCATCACGCCCTGCATATGCTCGGCAATCGGGTGACGCGCCGCAGAATAACCATGGGGGAAGAGGCCATGCGTGTTCTGTTCCGGGAAGGGCGCGTTGCGGAAAGTCTTCTGCCCAGAGGCTATTATGCCCTGGATTATCAAGGGCTTCCGCTCTGTACGGTGTTTAAGGAAGAAGGCTATGTGCGTTGCCGCCTGCCTCAGGAGCTGGATGTATGAACATTTGTATGATGCGTTTGCGACCGTATGTGTTGCTGATAATTCTGTCTGGTGTGGCGCTTTCCTGTGTTGCCCGTCCCCATGTCCGAAAAAATGACGGGGAACGACACCGTGTGCAAAACCGCCTGATTATACAAAACATCCGGGAAAAAGCGCGCACGGGCGACTGGCTGGTAATACGCGGTTATCATCTCACGGATGATCTTGTGGTCAACGCCACCGGCATGGAGCTGAGTCACGCGGGGATATACAATGCGCGCCTGGAACAGGTTATCGAGGCCGAGGGGCGCGGCGTTCATCTGACCTCCCTGGAAAAGTTTGTTGATAAATCCCATCGCCTACTCATTATCCGCCCGCGCTGGCAAACAGCGGCAAATGGCCCGGCCGCCTGGCGCAGCGCCCTGGAAAAAGTGGGTAAAAAGTACGATTATCCCGGTTTGGCGGGGCTCAACGGCGCGGATCGTTTTTATTGCAGCGAACTGGCCGTGGATATCTATCGTCCCTGGTTTTCCGGTACGGAAAAATTCCCCGCCGTGATCAAACCGGCCGGGTTATACCTGTATGGCACGGTTTTGTATGACTCCCTGCCGCGAGATGAATTGAAAATCCACTGATTTCAGAGTTGGCCATCCGCTTTAAAATTTGACCGATGTCGTTTGGAATGGTAACTTTACAGGTTTTAATTGTGTACCATTGAGATGACAACTATTTCCGTGACCGAACAAATTTCCCGAAAAAAGGTGTGGTTGATGTTTGACCGCATCGCGCATCGCTACGACTTGCTGAACCGCCTGCTCTCCCTGCGACAGGATGTGGCCTGGCGAAAAAAACTGGCCCGACATCTGCCGGACCTCTCTTCCCTTTATTTGCTGGATATCGCCACCGGCACGGCCGATGTGGCCCTCACGCTTATCCGCCATAGTGATAAAATAACACGCGCCCTGGGCGTGGATATGTCCGAAAAAATGCTGGAAGAAGGCCGCCGTAAGGTGGAAAATTCCGGCCTGTCTTCCGTTTTGAGCCTGGAAACGGGTGACGCCACGGCGCTAAAACAACCCGACAACACATTTGACGTGACCACCATCGCCTTCGGTATCCGCAATGTAATGGATCCCTTAACCGGACTCAAAGAGATGTATCGTGTGCTTAAACCCGGCGGCCGTTCGCTAATATTGGAATTTTCTTTACCCGGCCAACCTGTGCTGCGCGCTTTATATCTCTTTTATTTTAGAAATATCCTGCCGCGTATCGGCGCGCTGATATCCGGGGATAGCTACGCCTACAATTATTTGAATAAAACGGTGGAAACATTTCCGTACGGTGATGCTTTCTGCGCTCTGATGACCCGCGCGGGATTCGAAAATGTGCGTGCCTGGCCGCTTACCTTTGGCATAGCGACCCTATACAGCGGTGATAAGCCGGGCAAGGGGAAGGATGTACCATCATGAATCGCCCCATCGCCCTGAAGGAGCTGAAAGCGGTATTTGCCGAAAAATTGAAAGCCTGTTTCCGGGAACTCGGCGAAACGGATATCAATCGCTTTGTGCGTTTACAATGGCCCGTTGACGCTTTTGATATTTTAAAATGGCTTAAACAACAAACCATTTCCGTAAAAACATACTGGCGTGATCGGGAGGGCCGGTTTGAAATAGCCGGCGTGGATGCCGCGGATAGTGTTTCCGGCGCACTTGTTCCGGAATACCATGCCCTTATGACCCGTCTGAAACAATTTCTAACCAACGCGGATGAACGGGTGCGTTATTACGGTGGCATGCGTTTTAACCGCAAACACGCCTCGGACTACCGCTGGCAGGCTTTTTCCTCTTATCATTTCACCGTGCCTCTTTACGAAGTGATCCGCGACGGCGACCGTTACTATGTGGCGTGCAATATTCTTATCCGGGATGAGCAGGATAAAAGCCGTGTGTTGCAACAGGCGCTGGAAGTGTGGGAACGGCTCGATTTTGAAACAGGCGCCACGGAAGTTTTGCCCGCGCTGGTCAAGCGCTCTGATTTTCCCGATAAAAGGCAGTGGCGGGCTCATATCGACAGAGCCTTAAGCGCTTTTGACGCCGGGCGATTGCAGAAAATTGTCCTGGCCCGGCGCACCTGCATGGAGTTCGAACGGGAATTGAATCCCATGGAATTGCTGTGGCGGCTGAAATTGAATAACCACCGTGCGTATTATTTCGGTTTTCAATATAACGATCGCATCGCCTTCATTGGCGGTACACCGGAACAGCTTTACCGGCGACAGGGGGATCAACTCTTTACGGAAGCCGTAGCCGGCACCCGCCGCCGCGGAAACAATCCGGAAGAAGACCGGCGGTTGGAAGAAGACCTGCTGAATAGTGAAAAAGACGTCCGGGAACATCGCTATGTGGTGGACAGCATCGGCGAGGCCCTGAATGCCTTATGCGTGTCTGTGGATGTGGATACGCATTTGTCCGTTTTAAAATTATCTTCCCTGCAGCATTTGCGGAAAATATTTCGCGCCCGGCTTAAAAAAGAACAAAGCGATGCTTCTGTTTTATCCCGGTTACATCCCACACCGGCCGTCGGCGGGGTGCCTTCCGAGCGGGCCATGGAAGAAATTGAACAGATCGAAGGCTTTGATCGCGGTTGGTATGCCGGTCCGGTTGGCTGGATTTCCCACAATAATGCCGAATTTGCCGTGGGCATCCGTTCCGCCCTGGTGTATGAAAACGCGCTTTATCTCTTTTCCGGCGCGGGAATTGTAAAAGGTTCCAATCCAGAAAGCGAATGGGAAGAGATCGAGAATAAAATCGCCGGATTTATGAGCGCCATAAAACAATCCCGGGTATCACAAACCAGGCAAACCGCCTGATCAATCCATGACTCCCCCGGTTTTTCCCGAAAATATCAACCATCTGTGGGCCGCTGTTTGCGTGGAAGAATGTGTCCGACAGGGCATTACCGCTTTTTGTATCGCGCCCGGTTCCCGTTCCACGCCGTTAACAACCGCCGCCGCGCGGCATCCTTCCGCCGATGTACGTATTTTAATCGATGAACGAGGCGCCGCTTTTCATGCTCTGGGCTACGCGCGCGCCAGTGGCCGGCCCGCCGTGCTGATCTGTTCTTCCGGTACCGCCGCGGCCAATTTTTATCCCGCCGTGATCGAAGCTTCCCAGGAAAATGTGCCCATGCTCATTTTCAGCGCCGATCGACCGCCGGAATTACGTGATACGGGCGCCAACCAAACCATTGACCAGGTGGGGCTGTTTGGCGGTTATGCCCGGGAATTTTATGATATCCCGCCACCATCGGAATCGGTTCCCTTACGCTGGCTGTTGCGAACACTGGCACAGGGCATCCACCGTTCACGCGAGCCGCATCGGGGCGGGCCGGTGCATTTTAATTTTATGTTCCGCGAGCCGCTGGCGCCCACAGTCGAACCGATAGCCGGGGCAATCCAAAAAGAAGCCCGTGCCTATTTCTCGCGGCAACGTCCGGCCCTGGAAACCCCTTACCCGATTCAAATATTACCCGATGCCATCTTGGATGAGATCGGGAATCTGCAAGATGTGTGCATCATCGCCGGACGGCTTTCCTCGAAAAAAGAAGCACAAGCCGTACGCCGACTGGCCGACCATCTCGGCGCGCCGCTCATCACCGATATAACCTCCGGTCTGCGTCTGGATAAGTCGGAACGGGTGTTGCCGTATGCCGATCTGATGTTGTTACATCCCGATTTCCGCTCTTTTTTACACAGCCGTCCCATCCTGCATTTCGGCGGGCAATGGGTGTCCAAACGTTTGTTGCAAACATTGGAAACGCACGAAGGGCCCTATTACAACCTGACCCCGTTTGACCGTGTTACAGACCCGGCCATGCAACAAACCACACGCATTGTAACCGATGTAACGGCCGCCTGTGACCAGTTGATGGCACACATCCCCTCCGGTTCATCCGGTTTGCCGGAAAATATTGTTCGCCTGCATGCGCAAATCCACACGCTTTGGTCGGAGTACCGGACCGCGGATGATCCGCTGGATGAGTTGTATATCGCGCGGACGCTGGCGCGTCATGCCGAAAACGCCTTGTTTATTGCCTCAAGTATGCCTATTCGCGATATGGATATGGCGGCGGAAGCGGGCAGGGGATATCTGCCGGTGGGCGCCAACCGTGGGGCCAGCGGCATAGACGGTACCATTGCCTCAGCGCTGGGTTTTAGCCGCGGCCTGGAAAAACCGCTTACTCTGCTCATCGGTGACCTGGCCTTTTTGCATGATATGAATAGTTTGATGCAACTGAAGGCGCATAACCGGCCCGTCACCATTGTGCTGGTTAATAATCATGGCGGTGCTATTTTTCATCATTTACCCATTGCCGGTTTTGATGATCTGCTCGTGCCCTGGTTTACCACACCGCATGAGTATGACTTTGAAGCTACCGCGCGGCAATTCGGCCTGGATTATCAGCGCATAGAATCACCCGTTTCTCTGGAAAAAGCCTTAAAACAAAAGGCGGATCGGCACCGATTGTTGGAGGTTTTGGTGGACGCCGAATATAATGTCCGCCAACATCGCCGGTTATACGAGCGCATTCGGGGGCTGTAAACCCATGCCGTTGCCAGTGCTGACCCTGGGTGATCCGCAAAAACCGGCCGTATTGTTCCTGCATGGATTTATGGGCTGCAAGGAAGACTGGCTGCCCGTGGCGCGGTCTTTGACGGACATGCGCCACGCGCTTATTCCGGATTTACCGGATCACGGCAGCCACTCCATACAGGCCGACTCACTGACGGTTGCGGCGGGCCTGTTACAAAAGATACTTTTGGAAAAGGGCTACACGCGGGTGGATGTGGTCGGTTATTCCATGGGCGGACGTCTGGCTTTGGAAATGCGGCATCGTTTCCCGGATATTTTTCGACGCATGGTGCTGGAATCGGTTTTTCCCGGATTTGAAGACCCGGAAACAGCCCGCCAACGTTATCGTCAGGATCAGCAAACCGCTCGTCGTCTCCGGAGAATCAGCCTGGAAGCGTTTCTGGATGAATGGTATGAGGCGCCTCTGTTCGACGGATTAAAAAACAGTCCCGGTTTTGAAGAAATGCTGCGCCGTCGCCGGAAAAATGATCCCGATAGATTGAGCCGGGCGCTGGTCGCCTTCAGCAGCGGTCGTCAATGGAACAACCTTCCCGCTCTGGCGCAGTCGGAAGTTCCAGTGATGTACATCTCCGGCGAAAAGGATGGAAAATACAGCGCCATCGCGCGGAAGTTGCAAGCGACGCGTGGCAACCGGACCCATGTCCGCATCTTTAAAAATGTTAGCCATAATGTGCATGCCATGGCGCCGGAGGCGTTTGCGCGGGCCGTGCGGGCTTTTTTGAGTAAATAAAAAAAGATATTAAATTGGCGCTATTAAAATTAAATTAAGAATTCACACAGATAGGGGAGAATCGAAAATGGAATGGCAAAAAGCAGCCGAATACACGGATATCCGATATGAAAAAGCCGGGGGTATCGCTAAAATAACCATCAATCGTCCGGAAGTGCGCAACGCCTTTCGACCGTTAACGGTTCGCGAGATGATGGACGCCTTTGCCGATGCGCGGGATGACGCCGACGTGGGTGTAATTATTTTAACCGGAGAAGGCGACAAGGCGTTTTGTTCCGGCGGCGATCAAAGGGTGCGCGGCGAGGCCGGTTATGTGGATGATGACGGTACCCATCGTTTGAATGTGCTGGACCTGCAAAGGCAAATACGTACCTTGCCCAAGCCGGTGATCGCCATGGTGGCCGGTTACGCCATAGGTGGCGGCCATGTGTTGCATGTTATTTGCGATTTAACCATCGCCGCGGAAAATGCCCGTTTCGGACAAACCGGCCCCCGTGTGGGTTCCTTTGATGGCGGCTTCGGCGCCAGCTATCTGGCGCGCATGGTAGGGCAAAAACGCGCCCGGGAAATTTGGTATCTCTGCCGTCAATATGATGCGCGGGAAGCCTATGAGATGGGCATGGTGAACAAAGTGGTTCCTCTGGAAGAACTGGAAAAGGAAACCGTTCAGTGGGCCCGGGAAATTTTAGCCAATTCGCCCACGGCCATCCGACTGCTTAAAGCCGCGCTCAACGCCGATTGCGACGGCCAGGCCGGCTTACAGGAATTGGCGGGCAACGCCACTATGTTGTATTACATGACCGCCGAAGGACAGGAAGGCAAAAAAGCCTTTTTGGAAAAACGGAAACCCGACTTTAAAAAATTCACACGCAGACCTTAAACGGAACGAAGATGGCCAATATCAAAATATGGTGGGAAGCCGCGCGTCCCAAAACCCTGCCTGCCGCCGCCGCGCCGGTGATCATGGGCAGCGCCATGGCCTGGCACGACGGGTTGTTTCATGCACCGGCGGCGCTTTCGGCCCTGTTGGGTGCGCTGTTGATTCAGGTGGGTACCAATTTTGCCAATGACTTTTTTGATTTTAAAAAAGGCGCGGACACCGGTGAACGGCTTGGCCCGCGTCGCGCCACCCAGGCCGGGTTGGTAAGCGCGGTTACCATGAAAAAAGCCTTTGTTCTGGTGTTTGGACTGGCCTTTATATCGGGCCTGTATCTCATTTATCGCGGTGGCTGGCCGGTGTTGTTGATAGGTCTTTTATCCATCCTGTTCGGCGTTTTATACACCGGTGGTCCCTACCCACTGGGTTATAACGGGTTAGGCGATATTTTTGTGCTGATCTTTTTCGGGCCGGTGGCCGTGGGCGGTACGTATTATGTGCAGGCTTTGTCCATTACGCCGGAAAGCCTGGTGGCCGGCATGGCGCCGGGATTGATTTCCATGGCGCTGCTTACGGTTAACAATCTGCGTGATATGCATACCGATATACAGGCAGGCAAACGAACACTGGCGGTGCGCTTTGGCGAACGTTTTGCCCGTTGGGAATATCTTTTGAGTATCGGGGCGGCTCTGTTAATTCCGCCGGTGTTGATTTATATGACCCGCGCCAATGTCTATTCCCTGCTGGCCCTGTTGGCGCTGATACCCGTTCTCCCCGGCATGCGCATGATCTGGCAGGGGCGTCAGGGCGCTGTTTTAAACCATGTTCTGGCCGATACGGGTAAATTCCTCTTTCTCTACAGTCTGGCCTTTTCCATCGGCTGGGTTGTCTGATTATGCGTGTAACCGGTTGCGCCCTTGCCTTGTATCGGTTGCCACTCGATCCTCCCTTACGGTTGCGTCATACTCTGATTCGTGAACGCCGGGGCGCGCTTGTTCGCCTTGAAGATAGTGACGGCCGCTGCGGTTTCGGAGAAATCGCTCCGTTCCCTTCCCCCGGGCGCGATGCACTCCTGCGTATGATCCGTACATGGCGCCCGTTGCAAACAGACCTTTTCCAGCGAACGACATTTGATCTTTCTTCACTCGATGCCTTGTTGGCGCCGTTGGATACGCTTGATTTGAAACCGGCGATGCGGATTGGCGTGCAAAGCGCACTGGTAACGCTTGCAGCAGCCATTCGGGGCACAACGCCCGCTGCTTTTCTTGCCTCACAGCCTCTGCCGTGTTTCACGGTGAATCGATTGGTGACGGATGTGAATGCTTTGGCGGCGTATCGTTTTAGCGAGCGCCAGCCGGTAGAAGTTATTAAGATTAAAGTGGGGAACAGAGAGTGGCGGGAAGAACGTGCCGCCTTATTGCGTTTTTTGGAACGTTGTCCGCGCAATGTACGTATCCGTCTGGATGCCAACCGGAGTTGGCAACCGGAACAGGCGCGCGCTTTTTTATCCGGCATAGATCACACACAAATCGCCTATATTGAGGAACCCCTGGCGGAAGAGGCGGAACTGGAAGCTTTATATCGGGAAACGGGCGTGGCTTATGCCTGGGATGAATCGGTGTTGACACGTACCTTTCCCGATCGTTTTCCGGATGGATTGGCCGCTGTGGTGTTAAAACCCACTTTTTTGGGCGATATGCGTCGGGTGCGCGCCTGGGCATTGAAGGCCCGTACCGAAAACCGCCGTGTGGTCTTAACCTCGGTGTTTGAAAGCGGTCTGGGGTTGCGAAACGTGGCTGTTATGGCATCCGCCTGGGGCAGTCCGCACACGGCCATGGGGCTGGGTACGGCGCGTTGGTTTGCGGATGATACCATTGTGCCCCGCTTTGTTGTGGAAAACAACCGCTATTGTCCGGGTAATGAAGATGTGCAATTGAATAACCGGGTGTTGGAATGGCCGGATTAAGTTTTCAAAAATTAACGCGCCAGCACGCGCGCCGCGCTTATCTGGAAACATCGGAACGCACATGGCGCTACGACCAACTGGTGGAAAATGCTTGTTACTGGCAACAGGAACTTTTACGTCGGGGTATCGGTGCCGGCGATGTGATTGTTTTGCGCGCGGCTTATATGGCCGCGTGTCCCGGATTGTTCTGGGCGGCGGCGGCTTTGCAAGCCGTGTTGCTGCCGCTGAATCCCCGACTGGATGAAACAGCCCTGGATTACATACGGGAACATGTCCCCATACGTTTGGAACTGGAAGAATCCGATTGTATGGATGGTTTGGAACCGGGCAGCTTAAGGGATGTTGATTTGCTTTCGGAACGTCCGGTATTGATCATTCTGACCTCGGGCAGCAGCGGATTGCCCAAACCGGTTGTCTTTTCACTTAAAAACCTGACACAGTCAGCGATGGGTATCAATCACTATTTCGGCCTGTGCCCCGGCGACCGTTGGCTGCATGTTTTACCGGATTTTCATATCGGCGGGTTTTCCATCTGGATACGCGCCTTTTTACAAGGCGGTTGTGTGGCGCATCAAGAGCATATACGCGACGGCATGCCCCGGGGCCTTCACTTCATGTCACTGGTTGTAACCCAAATGCAGGATGCGTTGCGCTTGTACCGACCCGGGCCGTCGTTGCGTGCGGTTTTGCTGGGAGGCTCGGCTATTCCGGAAAGCGTAATTCGCGCCTCGCTGGACGCCGGTTGGCCGGTGTGCGACAGTTATGGTCTTACGGAAATGGCTTCCACGGTTGCCATACGTCGGCATAACAAGTCGGAAAGCGATTCGCCGGGCGCGGAATTGTTGCCCGGACGCCAGGCGCGTATTCACAACGGACAGTTATGGTTAAAAGGGGACATGCTGGCCACGGGGTATTTTATCCATAAAAGCATAAAAGCCCTGGCCGATCCGGATGGCTGGTATCCGACTAAGGATATTGCCTCCTTGGATGGCCAGCGCCTAATCATTCACGGGCGCCGGGACAGAGTATTTATCAGCGGAGGGGAAAATGTGCAGCCGGAACGCATTGAGCAGGCTTTACTACGCTTGCCGGGGGTTCGTCAGGCGGTTGTGGTACCGGCCGTGGACGATCGGTTTGGGCAGGTTGCGGTGGCCTTTATTGATGCCCGGGAAAACATATCATATCCGCATATCCGGCAGCAATTGGCAAAAGAATTGCCCGAATATATGCGGCCACGTGCTTATTATCGCTGGCCGGAATCATCCCGTGATGCCGTAAAATGGCGCTATAAGGATTTTATGGCTTTGTTGACATCCGGGAAGTGTGTAAAGGCAGAATGAAAACGGAATCCGGACGGGTCAGATTCGGATAGATTAATGCCAGGGAATCGGATTCCGCGCACTTATATACCGTAAGCGTGTCATGAGGTGGTATAAAAATCCGAATGGAATCGCCGGAGGCAAAATAGGATAGGGGCAGATAGGCGCCCTCTATATGGGGAGCGTCTATGCGTATGTTAACAGGCGATTCCGGCGGTGCGATGTCGGGTTTGTTTTCAAAAATAATCAGCGCGCGTTTCCGTGACGGGTAAATTTGATAAACCTGCCCTGTGGGTAACGCCGGTAGTTCAGGGATATGAGCCGCCAGATTCTCTTTTATAAAATAATGGCGTGCGCGCTCATACGGAATGTCAACTTTTAGCAGACGTGTATCGGTGATCTGCAATAAGGGTTGTTGTTGGGTGACCATTTGATTCACCTGCGCCAACAGTCCGGTTATTTTACCCTCGAACGGCGCGCGGATTTCCCAGGTTTGATAATTCTTGTAACGGTCTTCAGACCAGATGGTTGCCAATAAACGGCCTTTTTGAACGGTTTCGCCCGGGTTGACTATCAGGCTAATGATTTTGCCGTTTGCAGGGCTTTTTAATGTGGCGAATTTAAAAGGTTCCAGCCAGGTCCGGGTTGTATAAGAGATATCTTGCCGAAGATGCTGCAGCGTTACCGGTGTGTTGGAAAGAGCCGAATCGGAATGAAAATGGGCATCGACTTGTTCCGATTGACGGCAGGTCCATAAGAAAAAGAAACAAATGAGTAGCAGATATTTCATAGTTAAAGCAAAATTTTGTGATGATTTATGATACGATTTTCCGTAATTCTCATCAAGTCAACGGTGTTAAGGACTATCCGGAGCAAAAATGATTCAGGTGTGATTGAATTGTGATAAGTTAAAACTATTATTTGCCCCAATATTCAATAAACACTATGTTTAATCACTTAATTCATATAACTGGAGGAATTCTCATGAGCAAGAATCTTGCTAAATTGATGTTGTTGTTTACCGTCGTGGCATTCGCTGCCGGTATGATCAGCCAACAAGTACAGGCCAAGCCCGCGGCCAAAGCCGGTATCGCTTCCGTAAGTGATATCCATTTCGATGCCAAATGTGGCGGAGATAAAGCCGATGCCAAAAAATGTGGTGGCGATAAAGCCGCTAAAAAAGACGCCAAGAAATGTGGCGAAGGCAAATGCGGTGGCGATAAAGCCGCTAAAAAAGGCGCTAAGAAATGCGGTGAAGGCAAATGTGGCGGCGATAAAGGCGCCAAGAAATGCGGCGAAGGCAAATGTGGTGGCGATAAAGGCGCCAAGAAATGTGGCGAAGGCAAATGCGGTGGCGATAAAGCGGCCAAAAAAGGCGCTAAAAAAGAATCGAAATGTGGTGAAGGTAAATGCGGCGAAGGTAAGTGCGGCTGATCCAATCACTTCCATTTGATTTCAATATTATCAGAAGCGTGGCCGGGTGCCGCGCTTTTTTTATTTTATTATAGTTGAGATTTTTTACTTCCACGGCTAATTTACCTTCCTGTTTAACAATGTGATTCCTTATGCATACCACCTTAATGTATTGGTCCGGATTTTTACTGTATGCCGTTGTTGTTATAACCATAGGCTTCAAACAGTATCAGCTTGAAAAAAAAGCCTGCAAAACAACCGATAATGAAGAATATTGGACTGCCGGATATAATTTGAGCGGATGGGCTGTCGGTTTTTCCATCTCGGCCAGTATGATGTCCGTAAGCTGGAGCGGCATGTATGGCGTTCAATTATTTTATTGGTATGGACCGGGGGGAATGTGGCTGCTGATTGTGCCCTGGTTGTTGACCATGGCCTTGTTCTATTTTTTTGCACCGCGTTTTCGCACCTTAAAAATATTTTCACAGCCGGAATTGATGCACAGACATTTCGGTACTTCATCCCGGTTGGTGATGGCTTTTACATTATTGTTTGTATTCATCGCCTGGGGTGGCGCGGAAATCTATGCCGCCGGTAAAATAATCGCCCCTTTTCTTGATATTTCACCTCCAACAGCCTTTTTTCTGATCGCTTGTGTTGTCGCCTTATATAGTTACAGCGGTGGGTTTGCCGCTGTTGTGGCAACGGATAAAATTCAATTCTTTTTGGTGGCTTTTTTTATGTCCGCCGTCGCCTGGCTCGCGTTTGATCACACCCAATGGGATATCGCGACCCTGGAAAGTCTCGCGCCTCCCAGGCAGGAAGCGGGGCAATCGGTATGGTTAGCGCCGGGATTGTTATTGATTGTCATGACGCTTGTGGCCTATCTGCCCGGCTGGCTGGTGGAAACCGACCTTTGGGTGCGTATTCAATCGGCCAAAACAAACAGGGAAGCCCGCCGGGGTATTGTAATCGCCGCCTTGAATTCATTTGTTTTTGTCGGGATTATACCGGCGGTCATTGGCATTTCCGCGCTACAACTATTTCCCGCGGAAAACGGCATTATACCCCCGTATTTGCAGGATGGCGCGCTAATATTTACAGAAGTATTGGCGCGTTATGCGCCGGTTTGGCTCAATCTTATTTTATCGGTTGGCCTGGTGGCCGCGGCCATGTCCACAGTGGACACATGTGGTAATATTGTCGCTTTATCGCTTTCGCGCGATGTGTTGGAACCCTATTTTGAAAAGAAACATTGGGATCGCCAACGTTTAAATCGTCTGGCGCGCTGGTCATCGGTGGGTGCCGTGGGTTTGGCGTTACTCTACGCGCTTTTTACGGAAAGTTTATGGGACATCTTTTATCTCTCTTCGGGGCTGTTGACCACCGTCGTGTTTATACCGGTTATATCGGTGTTTATAAAGCGTCCATCAAAATGGGAAGTTAATGCGGCCATGCTGGTGGGACTCACGGCCACATTTTTGTTTTATTTTCTGGAAAAATCCGGATGGAGTTTTGGCTGGCCGGCCTTAAAGGCCACCGGACTGGGATACATTTTTTGGGCTTTTTGTGCTAGTGTGATATCAGGCATAATTGTCCGTTATTTTCGTGAATAATATTTTAATTTAGTTTAAGGTTTATTATATTCTCACTCTTAATTGATATAACTAACACTGGGAGATTAGTATGAGAATGTTACGATTTGTCGTATTATCGTTATTTTTGGTAGCGATTTCGGTTAATGCACAATCTTTAAAATTAAACACCATAACCGCCAAAGGTGGTGTTATTATGCCGGAATCTCCGTGGGATACAGGTTTCCTGGTTGGTGCCGAAGCCGATATGGGTGAAGTGTTTAATGGATTTGTTTTGGTACCTTTGGTCACCTATTGGTCCACTGGTTATACATATAGCGGCACAACATTTGATTTGTCTTTAAGCAATATTCAACTTGGCGCCGATGTTCATTATAGTTTAGATAATGTTGCACCGGGTCTTTATGCCGGTGGGGGATTGGCATTTAATTTTTTAACTTCTGAATATCCGGTTTTTAATTATACAACTTTTCAATTTGATCAGACCGGTAGTGATACTGAGACCAAATTGGGGTTTGCGGTATTGGCCGGTTATAATCTTAAGCTTGGCAACATGGCCGGTGTGGTGCAAGGCCGTTATAACATAGTTGACGGCTTTGATACCCTCGAATTGACACTGGGCATTTTGTTTGACATGGCCAAATAAAATTCTAAAAAAGCCATAATTATTGTTTGACACAAAAAAAAAAGCTCTGTATATTATTAGCTCATCAATTGATGCTGTGGTCCGGTAGTTCAATTGGTTAGAGCACCTGCCTGTCACGCAGGAAGTTGCGAGTTCGAGTCTCGTCCGGACCGCCTTGAAAGGGAATTCAATTTAGGATTCCCTTTTTTTTATGGATGAAATTTTTGTTTTTGGATTAAAGGTAAAATAGTCACGCAGGAAGTTGTCCCGTCTGTTGACGGGAAGTCTCGTCCGGACCGCCTTGAAAGGGAATTCAATTTTGGGTTCCCTTTTTTTATTTCCGTGAAGATAGTGCTATGTGGTTCGTTTACATTCTTTATTCAGATTCAATCGATCGGTACTATATTGGCTCTACGGAAAACCTTGATTGGCGTTTAGAACGTCATAATGCAGGCTGGGGAAAATACACAAAACGGGGTATCCCCTGGAGAATTGTTTATACAGAGTCACATGAAAATAAAACAGCGGCTCAAAAAAGAGAACGACAGATTAAAAAGAAAAAAAGTAGAAAATATATTGAATTTCTGATCCGTCATCATTTAGAAATGTAGCAGGAAGTTGTCCCGTCGAGTGACGGGAAGTCTCGTCCGGACCGCTTTGAAAGGGAATTCAATTTAGGATTCCCTTTTTT
>RFFS01000025.1 GCA_003696775.1 Calditrichota bacterium | reverse complement strand
GCGACGATAACCGGGTCGGATTTCTTTTTGTTATCTGATGTTTCAATCCACGCTCCCGCAGGGGGAGCGACAATCGAATCGGACGAAATCACGCGATATATACCTGTTTCAATCCACGCTCCCGCAGGGGGAGCGACGCTACATGCCGGATTTATCACAAGCTTTCCATGTTCGTTTCAATCCACGCTCCCGCAGGGGGAGCGACTCACCCGGCATTTATCGCCTTTCGTCATAGGGCAATGTTTCAATCCACGCTCCCGCAGGGGGAGCGACCTGTAAAGTGGAACCCTGCAACACCGCCGCGGCCGTTTCAATCCACGCTCCCGCAGGGGGAGCGACTGTGCCTTTTTTAGCCCTTGTCAGGTAAGGCATTAAACGGCTTGTTTTGCGAACCTCCTTTTTCTTATTTCTTTAAAAACCAAATAAGTTATTGTTATCATAGGGTTTATATCTTTTTGACCATATTATTTTTTTACATGTGCGCTTTAGGTTCGCATATTTATAATATCAGAGGCCCATCCGGATCGCGACTTTCTTTTGCCCCGATGTGTTCAATGCGCCGTTTCCAGTTGGCGCCTAAAAAATAAAAGCGCAGACTGTCTTTCTGCTCATCTATGGTTTCGATTAATTGCGCCCTTACTTTGATCCAAAGTGTGGGGTCTATACTAATTTCAAAAACGGAATATTGGACGCGTTGGCCGTAATTTTGACATATTTTAGCCACTTTTCGTAATCGTCGCGCGCCGTTTTTATTATCAAGACTAATGTCATAGCTTACCAATACCATCATCCCTTTATCTCCTTATAAATGGAGGATAACCGTCTAAATCTCCCCTTATATAACGCGCCAATAATTGAGCCTGTGCAAACAATACCATTCCCAAAGGTATTTTTTCATTTATAAAGGGATGAAGAAGAATGTCCTGTTTTCTCTCCTGATAGGCCATGATTACGTTTTTTCGTGTTTCGTCATCCATTAACACGGCGCCCGATTCGCTTACTTTAAATCCATTGGAAGTAATCTTTTTTAAATTGATTAGTGAAAGCGCCAGTCGGTCTGCAAACACAGATCGTAACTCTTCCATCATATCCAGCCCCAAACCCTGACGACCGGGGCGGTCCCTATGCAAAAAGCCGACAGCCGGATCTAATCCGACGGTTTCCAAAGCCGAACAGGCATCGTGATAAAGCAACGTGTAAACGAATGAAAGTAAGGCGTTAACGGCATCTCTGGGAGGACGGCGATTCCGACCCGTAAAAATAAAATCTTCTTTCTGGCTCGTTATCATCTGGTTAAAAACGGAAAAATAATCGTTGGCGGCTTTGCCTTCCATGCCGCGGATGGCGTCAAGGGACTTTTCTTTTTCCACCTGGCGAATCAATCGTTTTATTCCGTTTATGGTTTCGGTGAAACGGTCAGTCTCTATTTTTTGTGGATGATCGCGTTGCATTCGTTTTAAAACAGATAAGGAATTGATAAGTTTGCCTAAAACGATATGGCGGGCAATACCGGCGGTTAGTTCGGGATTATCGGCCATGCGGTACTGTTGTCGGCGTAAAAGAACATTTCCGGAAACGGGTCCCTGTACACGCGCTAAAAAACGGCCATGCCGGCTCAAAAAACTGACGCCCACACCGTTTTCGGCGCAATGATGCAACAAATAGGGGCTGCATGTAACCTGACCAAAACATACCATGCCGCCAATTGTGTGGATGGGCAGGCGCGCGGTTATCTTACCTTCTGTTTTTATGGCGATGGACTCGCCGTCTTTAAATATCCAGGCGCCCTGAGTTGTAATGTATAGTGTGTTCAACATTTTTCTCATTACACACTCCTGATCATTCTTTGAAGATAACTCTCCACTTTTGATGCATGGATAACATCAGGCAGGCAAATCTCTTTTAGAGAGCAGGCCTCGCAACGCTTATCATTTATTGGCAAGGGTATCTTTTCCTGTTTGAAAAGGGAATGAATCCTTAAGGCTGTTTCTTCGGTAAGGGTTCTCAGTTCATCAGAGAACTCAACCGCATGGCGCCGTTTGTTTTTGCCATAGTATATGGCCCCTGACGATATCGTCACATCGAGCATTTCTTCCAGGCAGAGGGCCTGGGCGCATAACTGAACTTCATCGGATTTATCCTTTTTTGGTTTTCCTCTTTTATATTCAACGGGAAAGGGATGCCATCGCCCGGACAGGTTTTTTAGTTTTACTCCGTTGGGTTGTCGGTGAAATTCCACTAAATCAGCCTGTCCGGAAAGCCCGAGTTTCTTTGATGATATCCATAGCCCTCTGACCAGTATAATATCACCGCGCTTTTCAGTGCCGCTTTTATGCACTTTTTCATGTAAAAGACGACCAAGCGCGGTGTATTCATTTTCCACCCAGCTCAACTCTTTGTATGCCAACGCGCATTGACGCGGACAAAACAAATAATGCTGCAAAGAGGAGAGCTGAATATATTCTTCTTCGCTATACACTATAACTGTTCATCTATTTCTATTCCTTCCGGTAGTTTTGTCCGATCGATCTCGATAGTATATTGATCAAAACTTCTGGGGGGAAGATCATCTTTTTTCTTAACACGAACCCGATCGAATAATTGATGTGCCGGCGCATTGCCTAATGGGGAATCGTGTTTAAATACGATCAATTTTCGTGAATTCATTTTTCCCCGGGATGCGGAATGATCATGATCGTACATATTGATCAGAGATTCCCACAATAATTGTAGGTCTTCTTCATTGAAGCCCGTGTTTTTGGCAAAATGAGCGGATATATAGCCTTCGGTTTTATAAAGCCCATAGCTGACGAGCGCTTTTTTGCCGATTGTACGGTTGTCGCCTTTTTGTTTTTTGGCTTCGGCTTCCGTTGCCACCGCCATGCGCGTAATGGAAAGTTCCTGTGGCATGATAGGGTCGATACTTTTAGCGAAGTTTATTTGAACCGGACCTCTAACCTGACCGCAATTAAATTCTTTTAATGACATAACGGCGCCAAAAGTACGTACATCATAAAAATTTTGGCACATCCAGGCACGAGCCATTTCAATATCGGAATGATTCGAATTTTTGTCAGAAATTTTCAGGCTTTCATAAGCTCTTTTTTGCTGGTGCGTCAAAATGGCTTTTTCTTTAACATAAATACAATAGGGCGCTTTGTCCTGATGTACAATTTCGACATAATTACGAATTTTCCTTTTAATGGAAACGTCCGTAACCAGACCGTGAGACGTCTCCGGGTCCATGCGGGGCATATTTCCCGCATCCGGATCGCCATTGGGATTGCCGTTTTCCACATCGAAAATAAAAATGAATTCATAACGATTTTTAATGGCTTCCATTTTAATCCTCCGTTTCTGTTGATGTATGCTCTTTTTTCTTGAAAAAATCTTGTCTTTGATGATAATAACCGATTGAAAATTCACCTTGATCTTCTAGCGCCAAGCTGGATGGGAAGTTTTGAAGTCTGTCCATAATTTCACCCAGTAATTTTTCTTTGTTTACAGCCCGGCCTTTATTTTCGGCAGATAATTTTTTTAAATGGTTTTGGGTTAGTTTAATAAGTAACGGGAAAACCCGACGTGGCGTTGTTGAAGCGGATGCAAAATATTTGTCCTTAATGGTTGCGTTCACGTTACCTCCTAAGGCTTCTTCCTGAATTTTTTCCAAAACGGCAAACAGCCTGCCTAAGAGATAAGGAATGCTGTTCCTTGAAGTGTCTAATGACATGGTGATCTCCTTTGAATAGTTTCTGTTTAAAATTGCTTTTATAAATGCGGCCCGATAAAGTCCGATTTTTTTTGTTTTTTGGGAATCTTGCTCGGAGCGTACCCGATCCATTAATAATGCTAAAAGAGATGTGGGATATGGCGTTCCCGTAAGAATACTTTGCAAAAAAGGGCCGGCCAGATTGGGTTTAATATTTTGTGATTCATGGCGTACAGCGGTTTCTATTAATAATTGCCAAAGAGAGGGATTAAACGTTTGTATATCTTTTTTATCGGGAATAATTTGGACATCGGAAAAATGTTTCCCGATTTTTAATGCTAAGGAATCAATGTTGTCCACATGCCAAAAGCGGACACTGATGCGTGCGGAGTTAGGCGCTAATCCCAAAACGAAAAAACGTCCTTTATTTTGCAGCTCATATGGTAATTTTCCCTTCCGTAAAGAATCCAGATAACTGCTTAATTCTTTTGATTCGCCGCTGTCCGGTCTCTTATCAAGCAATTGTCCGAAAATTTCAGCAAACGGGTCATAAGATTCCGCCCAAAAAAGTAGTTTGGTATCGCCTATGGTGAGATGGTGGGTTGGGTTTTCGACCAAATAATTTAACGCGCCGGTTAGCGCGGATGCCGCGGAAACAGATATAGGCGCATTGGCGGATTTCTCAAATCCATATGATTCGGCGGAACTGATATTTATAGAAACGAGAGGGACATCGTTTTTGCCGCCAATTCCTTTTTTGATGGTGGGTAAAATCGGCGCCATAGCGGTATTTTGACCTGTAACCAAACATATTCTTTTTTTATCATTGCTTTTGTCGGATAAGGAGTGGTAATATGTTTGCCAGATTTGATTTATTTCCTGAAGATCGAATACGGAAACGGAGGTTAATTCATCAATTGAAAAGACAACAAAACTGTTTAAAAAATCTTCCCAGTGTGTTGACAAACGCAAAAGGTTGATGTTGTTGTGGCAGTGGTATTAGTCCGTCGTTGTCTTTTTTTATTCCGGCTATGTAATCCGATTTATCCAGTAAAAATTAAGGGTTAATACCGCTGG
>RFFS01000179.1 GCA_003696775.1 Calditrichota bacterium | reverse complement strand
CCATAAGGATATGCTTACGGTTTTACGTAAATATCTCGAGGACCAGCAGTTTCAGGTTGTTACCTCTGAAAACGGTGAAGATGGTCTCGAAAAATTCAAAGAAGAAAATCCCGATTTGGTTTTAGTGGATATAATGTTGCCGGGTATATCCGGACTGGAAGTGGTTCGTTCCATAAAAGAAAGAGAAAAGGATAACACCACCGTTTATATACCCATCATCGTCATTACTGCCAAAAATGACATCCATGACATTGTAACCGGTTTCAACAACGGCGCGGATGACTATATTGTAAAGCCGTTTCAATTTGAGGAGCTGCTGGCCCGTATTTCTTCGGCGCTGCGCATCAAAAAACTCAATGAAACACTTATGGAGCAGTCCCACAACCTGAAAATGGCCAACGAAAAGATTTCCGGTTTAAACAAAAGTCTGGTTCAGAAAAACAAAGAGTTAAGAAAAAATATTTACGGATTGCATTCCTTATTTGAAATATCCATGGAATTGAGCGCTATCCTGGAATATCAGGAATTGATTGCCCGAACCTTGCTGACCATAGTGGGTCAATATTCCATAAAATCCGCTTTTTATATGCAACTGGATCATAAACTCAGACAATTGCGGATTTATGACGCCAAAGGGGAATCCAATCCGGCCATCGAAGAAATCCGCATAGAAATGGATGATTCGCTGATTACCTATTTCCTGATCCATCCCGCGCCCAGCCTGTTAAAGGATATCAAAAAAGAAATAGCGACATCTCCTGTTTTCCAAAAATTAGAGAACCACGGCATCAGCCTGTTTGCCCCGGTAATGCAAAAAGGGATACTGGAAGGTGTTTTCTGTTTTGGCAAGCGCATTAAAAAAACACCCTACGAAGAACGTGAATTACAACAGGTAGCGATATTGACGAATATCATCTCCATCGCCATCAATAACGCCCGGCTTTATCAGGAAGTGGAGCAGATGTCTTACACGGACGGCATGACAGACCTGCACAATTACCGCTACTTCCGGATGCGTCTCAACGAAGAAATTATGCGTAACAAACGTATCAAGACAGGTTTATCCCTTTTGATTCTCGATGTGGATCATTTTAAGAATTTTAACGATACCCTTGGCCACCAGGCCGGTGATCGCGTATTACAACAACTGGGACAAATTCTGAAGGAAACCGTGCGCGAAAACGATATAGTGGCCAGATATGGTGGCGAGGAATTCGCTGTTATATTACCTTCCGTGGATAAGGAAGGCGCCATGATCCTGGCCGAACGTATCCGTAAAAATGTTGAAACCACACCTTTTGACGGAGAAGAAGTACAGCCCGGCGGACGTTTGACCATCAGCATGGGCGAGGCATCCTTATCCGATGAAAAAATGAATGCCGATCAACTGATTAAGCACGCCGACGTGGCTTTATACGCCGCAAAGGAATCCGGCAGAAACAATGTAGTGGCTTTTACACCCGACCTAATGAAAGAATAGAAAATGAAAATCGGAATCACCTGCTATCCCACATACGGAGGTAGCGGCGTGGTGGCAACCGAACTGGGCATCAAAATGGCCGCATTAGGCCATGAGGTGCATTTCATTGCCTACGCCCTGCCCTATCGTTTAGGCGCCTTCGAAACCAATGTTTTTTTCCATGAAGTGGATGTGTTACAATATCCCTTGTTCGAATATCCGCCCTATTCCCTCTCCCTGGCTCATAAGATGGTGGATGTCATTGAGCATGAACAACTGGATATCATGCATGTGCATTATGCCATTCCCCATGCGACCAGCGCTTATCTGGCCCGGCAGATCATGGCGGATGAAGGCGCCGCCT
This sequence comes from Calditrichota bacterium, assembly GCA_003696775.1. GTDB lineage: Bacteria > Calditrichota > Calditrichia > Calditrichales > J004 > J004. Next base: position 10,603 of record RFFS01000179.1, on the reverse strand, counting down.
TTAAATTTGTTACAACTCTGCACGGCACGGATATCACCTTAATAGGTTCCGACCCGTCCTATTTAAAGATCGTAAAATTTTCCATAGAACAAAGCGATGGCGTAACCGCTGTTTCCCGCTACCTGCAGCAGGAAACCTACAATACATTCGCCGTCAGCAAACCAATCGAGGTGATTCCCAACTTTGTGCCGGATCGTTTCTGGGTGGCGGAAAAGGAACGTGCGCAGAAAAGATGTTTCGCCGAAAATGATGAAATTATTTTGACTCATATTTCCAATTTTCGGGAGGTCAAGCGCGTAACAGACCTGGTGGATGTGATCGCCCGCCTGGTCCCCAAATATCCTGTGCGGCTGTTAATGGTGGGAGACGGCCCGGAACGCTCCCGCATGGAACAGATGTGTCGTTCCCAAAAATTATGCGACCGTATCCAGTTTCTCGGGAAACAGGAAAGTGTTGAACAGGTTTTGGCCTGCAGTGATTTGTTTTTATTACCCAGCGCGGATGAAAGCTTTGGACTGGCCGCCCTGGAAGCGATGGCCTGCGGCTTGCCGGTTATTTCCACTCACGCCGGTGGCCTGCCCGAAGTTAACATCGACGGCGAAACAGGCTTCACTGTTCCCATTGGCGATACCATTGCTTTTGCCGAACGCATTGCCCGGCTCATCGATGACCGCCCTCTTTATTTTGAGATGGCGCGCCAGGCCCGACGACGAGCCCGGGAATTTTTCAACTCGGAAAAAATTGTACCCCGTTACATTGACTATTATAAAAAGGTTCTCGCAACATAGGGAAATCAACTTGTTCAAATTTGTATGTAACATTTCCCTGAGGTAATTTTAAACCACCCGTTCTGAAAGATAACACAACGGACTTTCAGAATAATTTGAACGCGAATTATGTTGGAATCGGATGTGCATCAGCGACCACCCTATTTAATTTCACATCGGGGACGCGCGGGCCATGCCCTGGTGGAAAATACGATTGAAGCCTGTGAAACCGCCCTGGAACAAGGTGCTAACGGTCTGGAAGTGGATGTCCAGTTGTGCGGTTCGGGTGAATTGATCGTTTTTCACGATTTTTCACTGAAACGTTTTTTTAATAAACGCCGTTTCACATGGTCCACACCACTCAGGGAGTTACGCGTTCTTAGCCGCAACGAAACGGAAACGCCCTTTTACATCCCTACTTTGAACGAATTCATCGAACATTTTAAAGGAACCGTTCCCGTTAATCTGGATGCCAAGGTATTTATCCCTTTTTTTGGCCCCCTGGCCAAATATCTGGTTCGTAGCATTAAAGCCTCCGGCTTTCGTAGCCAGTTTTGGGTGTCCTCGTTCAATCCCTTCTTTTTACGCATGGTGAAACATAACGGCATGGATATTCAAACCGGTTTTCTATTTTCACGATTCGATCTGCTTCGCAAATGGTCCGAACCACTGTGGCATAGCGACTTTTGGCACCCCAAAGCCCACCTTGTTGATGACGCTTTTATGGAATTAGCCCGGACACATGACAAAAAGGTTTTTACATGGACCGTAAACCATCCCGGGACTTGGCACAGGCTGTCCCGATATGACGATTTACGCGGCATTATTTCCGATACGCCCCACACCATCGCCCCCACCATTGATCAAAAATTGATCAAAAAACCGATTCTTTTAACAGAAGTCTAATTTTCCATTTTGAATGGACGAAGTTCTTCCTAATTCCAGTAAAAGGATTTTAAGGAGAACCGCATGGCTGCATATTACAAAAATCATGATCTTCAGGAAGACCTGGAAATCATCATTCAACCTTTACTTAACCCTACGCCCCAATCGGATGAACTGCAAACCGATCGTCCGGTATTCAATATTTTATTACACCACGATAAGGAACACAGTTACGATTATATCGTGGAAATGCTGACCAATTTGTTTGGCTATACCGCATCCACGGCTTTTGAAATGGCCTGCAAACTGGAACTGGCCGGCAAGGTGGTTGTTTTCACGGGCTACCGTGATCAGGCGGAATTCAAACGCCATCAAATAATCAATTACGGTCCGGACTGGCGCCTTGCCAACAGCAACGGCTCCATGAACGCGACGGTGATCGCGGCACAACCCGATGTGGATTTTTCCATGAATTAACTGTTACGACATCAGCCCGGATAGAGTGTTGTAAAAAACAGTGTAATCGGCAGTATTATATAAATAAAAATATACGTCAAGCGGGTCTGCATAATCACGCAAAAAATCAAGATTCTCCTTAAGCATTATCCGGGCGCATTTTTCCACGGAATAGCCAAAGATACCCGTACTGATGGCCGGAAAGGCCACCGATTTTATTTTCCTTTCACCGACAATCCTTAAGACGGAACGTGTGGCGGCTTGTAATTTTTGATCTTCATTCCCTTCCCCCTGCCGCGGCCCCACCGCATGGATTACGTAACGCGCTTTCAGATTGCCACCGTCTGTTATGACGGCCTGTCCCGTTTGCACATAACCCATGGCGTCGCTTTCTTCCTGAATGACGGCCCCGCCACGACGTACAATGGCGCCGGCTACGCCACCGCCATGCTTAAGATAATTGTTGGCCGCATTAACAATTGCCTCACAGTCCGCCAATGTGATGTCCCCCTGCATCAGAAATAATCGCCCTTTGTTCACACGGGTACAAAACATCAATCACCCTTTTGGTATATGATATTTCCTTTTTTAACGGTCATAACCGTATGGTTTATGCCATAATGATAAGGTAAATAGTGCAAATTGGGTATATCCATCAAAACGAAATCTGCCTGTTTACCGACTTCCAGATGACCTATGTGGTCTTCCATACCGATAGCCCGCGCGGCGCTGAATGTGATCGCCCACAGCAATTCTTCCGGCATCATCCGCATTTTGATGGCGCCAAGGGTTGTCATCAGTTGTAAGTTTTGCGTGGCGGAACTCCCCGGATTATAATCGGTGGCAATAACCACTTCCAGGCCTTTATCCAACATTTTACGTGCCGGCGCGTAGCGTTCCTTACCGAGAAAAAAGGTGGTACCGGGTAATAAAACCGCCATCACTCCCTCATCGGCCATGCGTTGGATACCTTTATCGGAGATTTCCAACAGGTGATCGGCGGAAATGGCCCGTACTTCCGCACTGAGTTCCGCCCCGCCCAAAGGGTAAAGTTCATCGGCATGGAGCTTGGGGGTCAGGCCATGCGCGCGGCCGCATTCCAAAATACGGCGGCTTTCTTCAACGCTAAAAACATCTTTTTCGCAAAACACATCACAAAAGCGCGCCAGCTTGCGCTCCCCCACTTCCGGAATCATTTCATTACACACCAAATCGATATAGTCACCGCGCCGGTCACGGTATTCGTCGGGCACTTCATGCGCCCCTAAAAATGTGGGGATCATTTCCAGAGGTTGTTCCCGGTTTAATTCGGCAATGATCTCCAACGATTTGATCTCGTCTTCCTTGGAGAGGCCGTAACCCGATTTCGCCTCGATGGTGGTGGTACCGTATTCGGGAAATACGGCAATTCTTTTGCGGGTCCGTTCTTTAATCGTTTCCTTATCCGCTTCACGAAAACGACGCACACTGTTACGGATGCCTCCACCCGCCGCGGCGATTTGCTCATAACTTTTACCCTGCACACGCATCACAAATTCTTCTTCACGGGTTTTATAAAACACGGGATGCGTGTGTGCGTCCACAAAACCGGGCAACAGGGTTAAACCGTGGCAATCAACGGTTTGTGCCGATTGGCCTGCGTTTATCCCGCCGGTTCCTATTTCTTCTATATGGCCGTCCCGTACCCGGATATGCACATTTTCCGCGCTTTTTATCCGGCCATAACCGGCTTTCGTATCCGCGGTGTAATAACGACCGATATTATAAAACAAAATTTCAGACATAGGTTCTATTCTCTTCTTCTATAATACACAAAGGCGTTCCAAACGGATCGCCGGCATAAAAAAAACGCTGACCGTTTTCATTTAAGGATATTTGAGCATCGATGGTGGCGCAGCCGATATTTTTGAATCGGATATAGGCCGTGTCGATATTGGCAACGCTAAAATAGATATATTGACCGGGATGCATCATCCAGCCATGCCCGATTTCATCCCCCGCCAGCAAAGGATCATAACAAATGATATCCACATTGCCGTTTTCAAAAAGATAACGACCACGGGACATGGGCACCCCCTCGGTTTGTAAGGCGTTGCCGTAAAAACGAATAGCTTCTTCCAAATCACTGACAACGATGGTGATTTTTATTAAACGTACCATCAGCTTGCGTCCTCCATCGCCGCGCGCATTTTTTCCCATGTTTGCCGCAGGGATTCCGAGATCACCTTGGTACCGCTTACAACCGGCATAAAGTTGGTGTCGCCATTCCAGCGGGGCACCAAATGATAGTGTATATGCTCTTCTATTCCGGCGCCGGCGGCGCGTCCCATATTCATACCCATATTGATCCCTTCGGGATTATATACCGTCCGCAAAGCGCGAATGGCTTTATTCAGGGTTTGCTGGCAATCCTGTTGTTCCACGGGCGTCAGGGCCAAGAGATCGTGTGTGTGCCGGTAAGGGACCACCATCACATGCCCGTTGTTATAGGGAAATTTATTGAGTATCACAAAACAATACTGACTGCGGTAAACGATCAGGTAACGTTCGTCATCATTCTTTTCCGGAAATGCACAAAAAATACATCCGTCAATTTTCTCTTCTTCCCCGGCAATATAGGCCATGCGCCACGGCGCCCACATGTGCTCCATTGCTATTCATCCTTCCTAATACATAAAAAACCCGGTATGCGCCTAATGTACATCATACCGGGTTTAAAGTCATCACTTGTCAGGTTATTCGTCTTCGCGGTTTTTAGCTTCCTCAATTATTTTGGACGCGGCATCCGCAGGGACTTCTTCGTATCCCAGAAACTGACGGGAATGAATACCCCGACCCTGGGTCATGGAACGCAGGGCGGTAGAATATTTATATAATTCCGCCAGGGGCACGGCGGCTTTCACAATTTGAAATTTACCTTCACTGTCCATGCCAAGAATACGTCCGCGGCGGCTGCTTATATCGCCCATCACATCCCCCATGTATTCGTCGGGTACACGCACTTCGATTTCATAAATGGGTTCCAACAGTACCGGCGACGCTTTTTCGAAGGCGGCTTTAAAAGCCATGGACGCGGCCACTTTAAAGGCCATTTCCGAGGAATCCACATTATGGTAACTACCGTCATAAACGGTTACCTTAACATCCACAACGGGATAGCCGGCCAAAACACCTTTTTCCATGGTTTCCACTACACCTTTTTCCACGGCCGGGATGAATTTGCCGGGAATCACGCCGCCCACGATGGCATCCACAAATTCAAATTGCGCACCCCGTTCCAACGGTTCCAGCCGCAGATGACAATCACCATACTGCCCGCGTCCGCCGGATTGTTTTTTAAATTTCCCCTGGGCTTCCGCTTTTTTACGGATGGTTTCACGATAGGGAATACGTGGTTCTTCCTCATCCACTTCCACGCCAAAGCGGTGTTTTAAGCGGCTGAGAATGGTGGCCAGGTGCATTTCCCCCTGCCCGGAAATGATGGTCTGGTGCAATTCCGCGTCGTTATGATACATAAAAGTCGGGTCTTCTTCATGCAAGGTATGCAAACCATTACCTATTTTATCCTCATCGCCCTTGGATTTGGGTCGGATGGCTTCGCGGATACGCGGCTCGGGAAATTCGATAACCGGAAATTTGATACCAGCCCCTTTGTCGCTTAAAGAATCACCCGTGTGGGTATTTTTCAGCTTTACAAGGGCGGCGATATCTCCGGCGTTCACACTTTCAACAGCGTCTTTTTGTTTACCGTTAAGCGTAAAAATTTGCGTAATGCGTTCGGTGACATCGCGGGAAGTATTTAACACCTCTTCGCCGGTTTTCAATACACCGGAAAAAACTTTGATAAACGAAAGTTCTCCCATGTGCTGCTCGCCCATGGTTTTAAATATCAAAGCAGAAAAGGGGGCGGAAGTGGTTAATTCGATTTCATTACCATCAGCCGTTTTGACCGATTTCAATTCATTGGGAGCCGGGCAAAAATTCACCACGATATCCAACAAACGTTTTACTCCTATATTTTCCGTGGCGGAAACACAAAAAACCGGATAGACCAGATCATGGGCCATCGCTTCTTTTAATCCCTTGCGGAAGTCATCTTCATCCAATCCGCTTTCAAAATATTTTTCCATAAGCGAATCATCACTTTCGGCAACCGCTTCCACCAGTTTCAGGTGCAGCTCATCCGCTTTTTCTTTTAATTCGGCCGGAATTTCTTCTTCGCTGAATGCTCCGCTGCCGTCGGTTTTGAACGTCAGCAGTTTCATGCGAATCAGATCGACGATCTGATTAAAACCGGGACCGGGATTGACCGGAAACTGCGCCAATACAACACGGTCGTTAAAATCTTCGGTTAAACCCTGATACACTGCGTCAAAATCTATATTTTCCTGATCCAGTTTATTTAAAATGATAACGCGGGGAATATCATCTTTTTCCGCACGGTGCCATACCAGTTCCGAGCCCACTTCCACACCGGATTTGGCGGATACAACCAGAAATACGGTATCGATCACCCGCATGGCGCCCACAACTTCACCGTAAAAATCCGGGTAACCGGGGGTATCAATAATATTTATTTTATGATCGCGCCATTCGCCATGCATCAAAGACGTGTTTATGGAAATATGCCGTTCCACTTCGTCGATATTATAATCCGATACCGTTGTCCCTTGTTCAATGGTGCCCATGCGGGTAATATTACCAAGGTCCAACTGCAAGGCTTCCGACAGCATGGACTTCCCCACGCTGCCGTGACCGAATATGCCGATATTACGAATCTGCTCCGTTTTATATACTTTCACAACATGCCTCCTTATCGGTTAACAAGTCCGCTTAATGTTTCCCTTTACAAATAAGAGTGTCACATCTTAATAACAAAACGTATCGGGGGTTAGGTTAAAAAAGTACTAAATGGTATATATATATTCAAGAAAATAGCGTGCCTCAAAAAGTTAATTTTAGGATCAATGGGCAAATGTTTAACATTTTTAATTGTTTGATGTTGTCCAGTTTTTTTAGATTTGAGATTTCAGGGTTATTTTGGGGACAATATGGAACATTCACGTAGCCGGTTTAATCCTTATCTGGTGAAAAGCGCCGGCCTTTTCAGCATTATTGGCGGTCTGCTTTCTCTGGGTGGTCTCTTTTATATTTTAATCGTTTTGGGAAGTTACGGATTGACAATGAATATGTTCAGTCAACCTTCTTCCTTATTACCCTGGATTTATAAAAACAGTTTTGCTTATTCCCTTCTATGGCTGCATCAACTACTGTTTGGCGTCCTGATGGTGCCGGTACCGTTTGCCGGCGCCCAACTGTTCCGGCAACATCACAGCAGCCGTTCATCCGCACTGGCCACCTTATCGTATTTGATTGGCATGGTAGGTTTTATTTTGATCATTTTAAGCGCGTTGACCTACTTTTCCTTTTCCCCCATTACGGCAAGGGGTTGGGTACAGGGACAGTCATCGGCCTTGCTAATGCACGATATATTCAGCACCCTGGGCATGCAACTGCGTCTGTTCGGCATGATGATGATCAGCCTGTGGCTTATGGGCATTGGTATTCATCTGGTCCGGAAGAACAAGATTGATATGTTTGCCTGGTTTAGCTTTGCCCTGCTCATATTCACCTTTATCGTCAGCCTGGGTAAAGCTTACGGCGCTTATGACTGGGAATCGTTTCTCGGCATCTTATTGGCTTTCACCTACATCTGGCTTGGTTTGTTGATGCGTCAAAAATCCAGAGCTTAATGTTTTTCCGACATTAATTTATCCACCGCTGCATAGGTTACCGGGTGATAACCCGGACGGGCCTCTTCATACACCTTTCGGGCAAAGGCGCGGTAGGCTTTTTCCTTCATTAAAGAGGCATAAAGGGGCACCACGAATTTTGCCCGTCCCACATGCAATAAAAACGTACGAATGTGTTGCAGGGCCGGTTTATAATGTCCGGGTATGACCAATTGATACCACGCAAAGGCGATTTCACTGTTGGGGCTTGCACTTAATGTAAAGGTGTTATCCAAATCGATGAGCCGTTCCCGCGGCAGATTTTTGGGCAGGGCACGCAGAAAATGCAACCAATGGTGGGTTGTCCATCCCTTTACATTCAATTCCCCGGCCGGACGGCCATGGATAAATGCGGCGCGTTGCGCATCCACCTTACGAAATTCGGGAGAATCCGGAACCGGGCAATTTTCAGGTAAACCCGGTTCATAAATCCATTCCCGCAAATGAATGCGGCTTTCCACGCGTCGGCGATGGCGAACCAGTTCTTCGCGCACATATTCCGTAAAATGATCCGTATCCATGGAATGGAACGCGAAAGTATTAAAATATTTTTTAAGGAAATCATCAAAAGCAGGCCGGCCAAAGGCCAATTCCAGCATTTTCAGGAAGGAGCGCCCTTTTTCATAAGCTATGGTGGATAGTCCGTCATCGGGGTTACGGTCATCCACATCAATGGCTAAGCGTGTGTCCGGATTATCCGGCCCCAATTCTCCCATGACGCGCTTCAGATCCTGGTAGCCGATTTGTTCCAGCATTTCTGCATATTCCCTGCCATAAAGCGCTTCCATGATTCGCAATTCAAAATAAGTGGTAAATCCTTCATTAAGCCATACATCGTTCCAGGTGGCGTTGGTAACCAGATTGCCGGACCAGGAATGGGCCAGTTCATGCGCTATGAGCGAGACCAGTGAACGATCGCCGGTAATTACCGTTGGAGTGGCAAATGTTAAGCGCGGGTTTTCCATCCCGCCAAAGGGAAAGCTGGGCGGCAACACCAGGATATCATAACGCCCCCAGCGATACGGTCCGTACAACTTCTCGGCGGCGGCCATCATGCGTGGTGTATCGGTGAATTCATATGCGGCCTTTTCAATCATTTCCGGTTCGGCATATACGCCACTGCGCGCGTCAAAGGGCCGGTATTCCAGATCGCCCACGGCAAGTGCCAGCAAATACGAGGGGATCGGTTGCTCCATGGTAAAATGGTACAATCCGTCCGGACTTTTTTCCGTGGGATTAGAGGCGCTCATCAAAGCCAACAGGTCCGGCGAGGTTTGTATCTCGGCCTGATAGGTAAACCGAATGGAGGGTGTATCCTGACACGGCACCCAGGTACGGGCCAGAATGGCCTGGGATTGCGAGAATAAAAAGGGGTGTTTTTTGCCGGCGGTTTGCCGTGGCGTTAGCCATTGCAGGGCCCCCGCCTCCGGTGCTGTATGATAGGTAATGGTGATTAAAGAATCACCCGGGTTAAGGTGGATAACCAACGGTTGTCCTAAATAGACCTTTCGGGCGGGCATAAGTTTAAACGAACGTTTTGCCGTATGCCCATTGGCCGTTACCTTTTTAATGGTCAGGTCTTTTGTATCCAATATCAATGTACGGGCTTGATTAAAATTCTCAATGTGGAGCGTCGCTGTCCCGTCTAATTGACGGTTCTCGAAATTTACCGTCAGTTTCAATGTCAGGTGACGTATTACCACCGAATCCGTATTGGCATAGCTGTGGGCATCTTGCACCGGATGAATTTCCGTAAAATTTTTTGATGATGTACAGGAAACACTGCATATAACCACGGCGCCAAAACTAAACAAAACAGGGAAAATTCGCTTCCACATGATGCTGTCCTTATTCCTTAATATTCCATGAATGATAAAATGAATCCGTTTAATCCGCCAACAAGAGGCGGTGCAAATCGTTCAAGATATAATATAATTTATCCGTTGGCAAACCGGAGAAATCACGTTTTTCCAGTTCCTGTGCCAACCGTTTGTATGTACCCGTCAAATATTCTTGTCGTTGTTTGGAATCGGCACCGCTTTCATGCAACAAATTATCCAGACGAATACGCTGTTCGGCTTTGATGCGCTGTTCCTCGGCCGCTTCAAGTTCCAACAATTCCATTGGAGAACATGCCAACCGTGAGGCAATCTCTTTCAGGGTAAGCCCCTCATATACCCGCCATTTAATAAAGCGTTCAATTTGTTCAGCGGTCATAACCACCTCCAAAATTTGTTATTATTAATACAAATTTTTAAATTCGTTTAACATTTATCCATAAATTCCGATATTTTTTTACTTACTCAACATAAAGCTATAATATATGAAAAAAATATTATTTATCGATGACGACCCGTTTTTAAGAGAATCTTTCTCGGAAATATTAGAGCGCAGCGGTTTTAACGTTGTGACTCTGGAAGACGGGATGCATGCCAGTGAACATGTCCGTAATGATCATTTTGACATTGTGGTAACCGATATTGTTATGCCGGATAAAGAAGGCATAGAAACCATTACCGAAATTCGTAAAATCAACCCGCATATCCCAATACTTGCCATATCCGGCGGCGGGCGTATTTCGCCACGTAGTCATTTGCACCTTGCCGAACATATGGGCGCCAACGGGTCTTTGGAAAAACCCTTTGACGGCGCCACGCTCATTCAAAAAATCAATGAAATTTTAGGATAATTCCCCGTTTTTAT
>RFFS01000178.1 GCA_003696775.1 Calditrichota bacterium | reverse complement strand
CCTCATTTTCTCTCCGATAAAATATTTCAGTAAGCCGTATCAGGTTCACATTATATCTTGAAATAACATATCTAAAATATCTTTAGCCGTTTGTTTGGATTTAAGTCATTCTTTAAAACGCTAAACATTTAATAACTGTGCTCAATGAAAAAGGCATCCTCCTGAATTGAAAATTTTTAAGGGGTATTTATTCAGATTACTGTTTATACGACCCTCGAAAAATTCAAATATTTCTTTAATCCGACTGAATAATGAAAAATGTTCTATACCGTGATGATTTTACAAATTTTTATATCGCCTCCGGCAAATTGGAGTTTGTGGACGGAAATTGTATTGTAATCGAATGCATGACTTTTATCTGCCAATGCGGAATATAAGGTACACGCTACCGGAAAATTATCTCACATTGGATCTTTGATATATTGAAGTTTTTTATATAAAAAATGCAAAGGCTCAAATCCGTATTTATAAAGAAATCATTGCAATAGGTTGTTCCTCATGGTACCTGGCCCGGCAACGGGGGTGTGCTATTTACTACACCGAATGGAGTGTGTGCTTTCCTGCGAAACCATACCCCGGAAAATAGTTGTTGAATAGACCTGAGACACTTATATTTTGTTTGATGAAGTCTTTAAAAAAAAGATTTAAGGAATAAAACCCCTCCCGCATCCTATACCAAGAATCTAAGATGAAGCAAATTTGCAACCGAAGCCGGTCTAAAATTTTGGTTCTATATCTTATTCTGTTTTGGGAAATCGATACTTAATATACGATGAATGAGTATCGTTATTATGTAAGTGAAAAATCGTATAAGTAAAATATCCGGATTTTTAGCGGGCGAACGAAAGGATAGAGATATGAAAAAGAACAATTTGTCCTTAACCTTTTTTTTAATTTTTCATCTTATATTCTCCACATCGGCCGGTTCAGCGGGTGAGGTATATTTGGTTATCGGTTCAGACACGGCCATCTGGGAAGGAATGAACGTAGCCCGCTATCACTGTACCTATAACCCGTCTCTTTATACCGACCCAATGAGAAACACCTATTCGGTAATGGCCCCCTCTTTTCGCGCGGATTTGGTCGACTCCTACGGTCAACCGCTCAAAATGACCTGGTGGATGATGGCCGGGAATATATTCCGTTATGCAACCAATACGAACATACCTGTTCCCAATATCATGACGCTCTATTTAATGAAGAAATACCACGGCGATAATATCCTGGCCAACGGTGATGAGCTGACCTTGCACTACCACACCTTTGTCTGGACAGATTATGATCAGGACGGACAATACTATTGGAATCAGGCAAAAACGTTTATGGAATCACGGGATGATTTTAATGTAACACTGGCTCAGTTCTTATTAGAAGAACAGGTGTTTCCTGTGTCTTTCCGCAGCGGGTGGCATTATATGGATAACGAATGGCAGAACTATCTGGATGAACGTATTTTACCCTATAGTCTGCACAATGATTATCCCCACAAAAAAACATCCGATCCGGAACCCATTGATAATATTTATGACTGGTCGCAGGCACCGTCAGCGTTTGTACCGTATCATCCGGATAAGAATAATTACCAAATTCCGGGAGACAGCCCGGGCTGGCAGGTGCGTTCCGCACATATCTGGCGAGCACGGGTAAATGATTATATGGACTCGGTTTTTGCCGCGGCACAGCAGGGGAAGGATCAGGTAGCCTGTTTTTGGGCGCATTTACCGGAATCGGATTTTTTGGAAAATCTGCAAAAAATCGACAGTGTGGCCCACCATTGCGAAACGAAATACCCCGGCGTCAAATTTCGCTACTGTACGGCCATAGAAGCCATGCAACGCTGGCGCAAGGGAGCGGATACAACGGCGCCAACCCTTATTTTTAATGATAAGCTGGACGGAGAAGATGTTTATTTTCATATCGAATCCGATGAAGCCATTTTTCAGCGACAGCCGTTTGTAGCCGTTAAAAATATTTATGAAGAATATGACGTGCTGGAATGTATATCAAATGGTGAAGGAAGCTGGCAGACAGTCCGGCCCGTCCCCCGAAATACACTTGTTAAAGCGGGCGTAACCGTTTGCGATACGCTGGGGAATCAATCTATGAAATTCATTATCTATCTACCCGATGTGGCCTATATTGATAATTCGGATGAAGGATATACTGAAGAATACGGCCAGTGGAACACCTCGGCCTCGTATTCCTGGGGAACCGATTCACGGGTGGCGGAAATCGGCAATGGGGATTCGGCAAAAGCTTCCTGGACCTATTCAATTCCCCAATCCGCACATTATAATATATTCGTGCAATTTCCCGATATAAGCGATCGGGCTGAACAGATAAACTTCCGGATTTTGCAAAATGATACAGTAATCGATACCGTCGTATTTGGTACCGTTCTGCCGGCAAAGCAGTGGAACTATATCTCCACTGTTCAGGCGGAACAGGGAAGTGCATTAAAGGTGGAAATGTATGCAACCGGTAAGAATCAAACAGGGAAAAATTTAGCGGCGGATGTGCTTAAAATCTCGGCGCTGGTCAGGGAAAAGGATATAGACATTCAGGAAGAAAGGATTGATTTTGGCGCCGTGAGCATCGAAGATACGGCGGAATATGCACTAAATATCTTTAACCAGGGTATTCAGTCCTTACAGGTTACAAACGTACGATCGCTTGAAGGGCTGGTTGAAACAGATTTGACCCTGTCGGTTTCCATACCACCCATGTCCGCTATTACCATTCCCCTTAAACTTTATGTTACGGAAACGGGAACAAAGTCGGATTCGTTGCAGATTTTTTCCGACGATCCCAGAGAACCGCTTATCACGCTTCCCGTCACTGTCGAAGCGAAGCCATATTTCCACATTATTGATAATGAAGACAGCAACGCATACGAAGAATTTGGCGAGTGGCACACCAGTGTGGCCAATATTTACGGTCCCTCCAGTCGCTACGCCTGGCTGAATTCCCATCCGCTGGCATCGGCCCGCTTTTTTACCCGGCTGAAAAAGAGCGGAATGTATGAGATTTATGAAATTGTGCCCCGTACGGTTAATTCTACCGATGATGCGTTATATGAAATCCGTGTAAACGGAAAAGTAGAGGCTACCTATCATGTCAACCAGAATGAAGGTAGCGGGAATTGGGTTAGAATAGGCATGATGTATTTGCCGGCCGATACAGGCATTGAATTATGGGTAAAGGATTCGGGAAACAGCACGACCGGGGACGTTCTGCGTACCGACGCCGTGCGGTTTAGCTGGCTTGAAAACACAGCCATCAGCCAAAAGACCGGGGGGAAAGTGCATTCCTTTGCTTTGGCTCAAAATTATCCCAATCCTTTCAATCCCGGTACTGTCATCCGCTATGAACTCCCTGAGGCCGGTAACGTACAATTAACTGTCTATAATGCCCTGGGGCAAGAGGTTAAGGTCCTGGTGAATGAAAAGCAGAATGCCGGAGAACACACGGTTACTTTTCATGCTTCGTCCGATCTGGCCAGCGGAATATATTTTTATGTACTCAGGGCCGGTCAATTCGAAAAGATAAACAAAATGATTTTGCTACGCTAATATGATACCATTTGTTTTTTCAGGGGAGATACCCTATTTAAATGATCAAAAACAAATGTATGAAAGCACAATTTATTTGGTACCCGACCGTTTTTTAATCGTTATAGGGATTGGGACAGCACAACATGTCGTTTTAAATTCGGTTTTTTATTTTCATCTAAGGTAAGAATGTAGTCAATCATACGTTTCCGGAAGGAATTTGTGCAAACGGGAAGCTAAATGGAAGGGATACCAGCAGATAGTATCCCCAAATCCATTTACTAATATTATTTAAATCAGGTTGACACATCGTTTTTTTATTCTATTTAGATAAATAGGATCACATAGACATTTATCGCAGCAGCAGCATTTTCCGGGTTTGCTGGAAATTCCCTGCCTGGAGTATGTAAAAATATACCCCGCTTGCCAGTTGCCCGGCGTCAAAATGCACCTGGTAAATACCGGCGGGTTTTGGTTCATTCACCAAAACCACCACCTCTTTGCCGGTCATGTCATACACTTTCAGGCTCACTAATCCGGACTGGGGAAGTTGAAAGCGAATGGTGGTGGTCGGATTGAAGGGATTGGGGTAGTTCTGTGCGAGATGGTATCCGCCTGGGGTCAGAGTATTCCCATCGTTTATCCCTGTCGCAATATTCTCTTCTTGCCAGACGATCAGCACCGTATCAACAGCCCCGCTTTTAACAGCTATACTTGGATGAGCCTGGTGGGCGTCAATTGTGTTGTTAACCAACGTGTCACTACTCCAGGTTTGTCCGCCATCCGTGGAATAGGAAAGATAGATGTCGTAATTGTCCGAACCAGGGTTTCTCCGTTCATCCTGCCATACCGCATAGAGGGTACCGTTGTCACTGATTGCCAGACTGGTTGCCATCCAATGGCCTCGCCATTCTTCTTTTACAATGGATGTATTATTAACTTGCACTTCTTCGGACCAACTTTGACCCCAATCCGTGCTTTTGGAAAACATAAAGCGGTTGTTATCTCCGGCAAATTGTCCCTGAAACCAGAGTGTGTGAACCGTTCCGTTTGCATCAACAACCGCAGAAGGGTATCGTGCTCTCAGGGAATCATGGTATTGAACGATGGGAGAAGGGCTTTGCCAGGTGTTTCCGCTATCCTGACTACTGGTGTAATACAAATGGGCAAATTGCTGATTAGAAAAGGGACCGAGATTATTGATGACCATCACCTTTTGACCTTGAGCAACAATATCAGGGGGATAATCCCACTCTGAACCATTTTCCCAGATATTGACCACGTCCGACCAGGTTTGTCCATTATCCGTGCTTTTGCTGAACCAGACCTTCCGATCCGTACCTGACCAGGAAGTCACAAACTGAAAACAGATAATGTAAACGGTACCGTATTCGCCAATGGCTATATTGGGGTATGTTGCATACACGTTGGTGAATGCGCCAATCTCGACCGAGGGTGAAAAGCTTTGTCCCCCATCGGTACTCCTAGCACTGCGTATTTTGTGTTGCCCATCCTTAATATCCTGCCAGGCCACCACAACATGTGTCGTGCCCCCATCATCATAAACGACTAGGGTCGGATTATATTGATCGTTCCCGAGGGTATCATCATTCACCTGCGATAAATCACTCCAGTTCATGCCATCTTCACTGGTACGCAGGTAGATGTTATAATCACCGGAACGGTTATCATAATAGGCATGATAAAAGACACCATTGTGTACAACAATATTATGTTGACCAATGCTGAAGTTCCGCTGATCGACGTCACCCGGAACGGGGTCACTATTATCCGTACCGGCAATCAGTCTATCCGATTCAAAATAAAATATTTGGTGTTTCAGTTTGTAAGGGGTCTGTGCTGGCAACAGGTTATTCAATCCCATTGCGACTAAAAATAAAAACAGAACTGACCAAATCTTCATGGTGACCTCTCCTTATTTTTATGGTTAATGGTATTAAAAAGCCGTTGCTAAGTTATATAAAATTTCGTTGTTCGGTTTTGGGCTCACACCGTTCAGCGGAGCAATAGCATCTTACGCGTCTTGACATAATTTTTTCCTGCCCTCAAACGATAGAGATACACTCCGCTGGACATGGGCTGTCCGGCGTTGTTGGTGCCATCCCATTTTACTTTATAGTCACCGGCACTCAGGTTCTTTTCCATCAGAGTTTTTACTTCACGACCCAAAAGGTCAAAAACTTTCAACACTGCAAACTCCCTGCTGCTTAACGAAAATTGAATATGCGTTGTCGGATTAAAAGGGTTGGGAAAGTTCTGAAGGATGGCAAATCTTTGAGGTACCCTTGTCGGTTCCGGCGCGTCTTCCCCGATCCCCACGGTGTAATTTAAATTGAGCATGGAAGCAATGTTGTCCTGAGTAAGAACCGCCACATCCGGATAAGGATCATTGTTAAAATCTCCCACCAGGTTGGTGAGTGCCAATCCGCCATACCCACTACTCTGGCAAAGGCGATGGATGGTAAAATTACCCAACCCGTCATTACGATAGAGGATAACATCATCTGAAGTTGTCGCACTGATAATATCCGGGGCTCCATCATTCTCATAATCCATCAGGGAAAATGTTTGGGAGAGTCTTCTACCATCCATGGGAATGTAATCCAAAATCAGGTGACCGGTGCCGTCATTGCGGAGCCAGACCAGGCTATCCACTCCATCGGCCCAGGCACCGATGACAACATCATTGGAATTATCACCGTCTAAATCACCCACAGCCATGTTCGCATGAATGGGTTCGGTACCGATATCTACGGCAATTTCCTGTAAGGGCGCCATGCCTCCTGTTGGGCCAAGATATTCAAACGTTGTGGTTTTGCCGGTAACATAGTCGTTAACGATAACATCGATCAGAGAATCACCATTTACATCCCCATTTACGATATTTGCGGGATGCATACCGGCACGCCTGGGCTGCCATTCAGGAGTTAGGTCGTAATAGAACCACCGGTTGTCCGGATCAAATTGGCAGAAACTAATCCAGCCGGAATCGACGCCTACCGTTCCGAAATGGGTAAACGATAGAAAATGCGGGGAATTAAATTCTAAGTCGGTCACGTCTCCAAGTGCTGCCGATGGATATGGTGGAAGCTCATGAGGCGCCTCAAAGTCTCCGTTTCCCTGTCCCCATCTAATGACCGGCATACCGTTGCTGCCATTGGCGGTCGCGATCAGATCAAGAAAACCATCATTGTCAATATCCCAAATTTTTACTGTGGAAGGTTGCACACCCATGGAAAAATGAACCGGTGAAGAAAAATGTCCCTGCCCGTCATTCCAGAAGATGGAAATATCCTCGGCCCCTTCCAACGTAGCATAGGTATTCACCACCACAAGATCATCATCTCCGTCATTATCCAGGTCTCCCGTGGCAAATGATAGGGCTTTATCCTGTATGGAAGTCAAATTTACCGGTGAAAAAATTTCCGGGTTGAAGGAATCGACCTCATCGGCACCCATGTACGGATTTTGTGGGTCACGGGCTTCACCGTCAAAATCGGTGGTTACTTCCGTCAGTGGGATTCCCCATAAACTGCTATCGCCCAGGGAACAATAACCGAGATGTACATCTCTATACGGTTCTAAATCGACAAATTCCGGTTCAAAATCCCGGGAGTTGGCGCCATTTCCTGTGGTTTGCCAGATAGCCAGGCTGTCGTAATCAAGCCCATCAAAATTAATGTGAAAACGTGGGGAATAGAGTAGATTATAATCGCTGGTAATATTGCTGACGTTTCCATAGGACTGAATAAGCCGGTTGTTTTCATAATTATTGGCAGCGACCATCAAAACATTGTTTTTGATATCGATATCGCTTACGCTCTGCAGCACCAGACCATATTGTCTTTCGAACCGGTCAAATGTGAGCACCACCGTATTGTTGTAAATTTTCATGTTGGAACTGTTTTCCAGATGGATGCCTTCCGTATGTTTTTGGAGATTACTGATCATGTTATTACTCACCAACCAGTCCCCACCGGTGGATCTCAAATGTAAACCCGTATAGTTGTCAAACTGATTTGGATAAAGCGGCAGATTGCGAATCCGGTTACCGCTGATGGTTACATCCGCGCCAATCACTTTTATGCCCGTTATTCCGTCAGATACATTTTCATAATCGATATCATTGCCAATAATGGCATAACGGGAGCCGTTGGATATAGAGATGGCAGTCCCGCGGGGCGTGTTTTGAACATCGCTATATCTTTTTAAATTGCGAAACTTATTATACTGAATAACAACATCATCAAAAGTGGAACAGCCATTGCATCGCTCTATCGTCACACCGTCGCCCGCTCTTTCAAAGTGATTTTTTTCAATAAGAATATGACTACCTTGTTGATCAAAACCGAGCGCCGAATAGGGGCGAAGATTCCCACTGGAGACAAAGCGGCAACCGCTGACGGTGATACTATCGAGGCTGGAGCCGGACGCCGGTTGAAAGCGCACATTGTCGTGATAGTTATCGACGCCGTTGGCGGTGGTATCCGCATTGGCATATTCAAAGGTCAAATTGCGCAGGGTGATGTATTTACTTCGGATCAACGCCACCCAGCCAAGCTCGCTGCTTCCGGGGGAATTGGTAGCAGTAGTGCGCCGCAGGATGGTTTTTTCCACGTTGGCGCCGCTGGCTTCATCTGCCTGAAAGGTGATTGTATTGACGGGAGAAGCGCCAGGAATGTTTTGGGAAATGTGCAACGCCTTTTCACTGCCGCCATTGGTCAAGTAAATACCCTCACGGAGGTTAAAAGTGACCGGCCCGGAAACACCATTCGTTTCCAAAGCTGCCACCGCTTCACTGATGGTGGCAAAATCAGGATTGTCGCCACCAATTGTGTAATTACCGCTTAATGGCCGGGCAGCCAGGTTGAATGAGAATAGAATGATAATGGTAACCAATAAGAATCGTGTCACAGTATTTCTCCCTATATCTTATTTTGGGATTGTTCGTACGCGCTAAATCGAATAATCATTCACTTGTCGATTACAGTAACGCCGCTCTTAGATATGTTTGAGTCAAATGATTAATGCAGCAATAGCAGCTTTCTGGTTTTTGCATACTGCTTTCCGGCGGTCAGGCGGTAAAGGTACATTCCACTGGCCACGGGTTGTCCGAAATTGTTTCTGCTATCCCATTTTACCTGATAATCACCAGCAGGCAGATTTTTTTGCAACAGGGATTTTATTTCTCTTCCCATCAGATCAAAAATTTTGAGCGTCACCCATTCTGTTTTCCCAATTTTGAAATGAATGTTTGTCAAAGGATTGAACGGGTTGGGGTAGTTTTGATCGAGTCGGAAAGATTCCACCGGCTCCGGATTCTGATCTTCAGATGATATCCCGGTTGTGTAGTTCTGATTCAACATTGTTGCTATTTCATCATCGATGGTCAGGACGGCAACATCTGGAAGCGCATCTCCGTCAAGAGGCGCGGTGAGAAGTGTCAGCGGCTCACTGCCAAAATTACTATTCTGGCATAACAACGATTGTTCAAAGTTTCCCGACCCGTCATTACGCAAGTAAACCAGATCATGGCGTTGCGTGGCGGCAATCAGGTCGAGATCGCCGTCACCTTCGTAATCGAATACCGTAAATGTCTCCGAATAACGGTTATCACTGATAAAAAAATCTTCACGGGGCGCAAATGTGCCATCGCCATTATTCCTTAACAACGCCAGACTATCCGAAGTAACGCCCCATTCTCCCACCAGGATATCGGCGTCTTTGTCACCATCAATATCCCCGACAGAGATATTGGCATGCAGCGGCGAACTGCCGGAAGATACCTGATAGTCTCCCGCCGAAGCGAATCCCAGCCAAATACCGTTGTTGGGATCAATGCCCAGATTCAGCAATACCGATACCCGGCCATTCACATAATCTACGGTTACCACATCAAGAAAATTATCGCCGTTAATGTATCCGCCGGCCGCGGCTGATGGATATTGACCGGCATAAAAACTCCCCTGGTTGGCAAAGGCAAAATTACGCCCTCCCAGATTTATCAACTGAGTGACGGACCCGGAATCCACTCCGACGATGCCGGTATGGGTTTGGAAAATGTCGGGATTGTTGTCATTATTGAGATCGATAAGCAGAAATCCATCCACGTCCAATTGATAGGGAAAGGTGGTTACAGCATCGAATGTGCCGCCCGGATTCCCGTAACGCACGCTGAGTGAGCCGTCAGAAGTCGCTATCAGGTCAACCGAATTGTCGCCGTCAATGTCTGCCGCGCCAATCACTTCCGGCTGATTGCCGAAAGCGATGTGATGGGGGCCGGAGAAATTGGCCTGGCCGTCATTCCAGAACAGGGATACATCACCGGCGCTGCCCGAACGGTTCACCACTGCAAGGTCAGTATCTCCATCCCCATCCAGATCCGCTGCAGTGAAGTGAAGGGCCTCGTCTTCGGTGGGCGTTAGGGTCACCGGGGAAAATATTTCCGGAATCTCGCCTCCGGCTTCATCCGCGCCGAAAAAAGGCGTCTGAGGGTCGCGCGTCTCACCATCAATATCAACCGGTACCGCTGCCAGGGGTAGGGCTGTCTGCAATTCCGGATCATAAACAGAGCATCCGCCGAGGTGCAAATCCAACAGGACATCCTTGAATTCCGGTGATTTTGAGATGGAATGCAGCCCATTCCCGCTGCCTTGCCAGGTGGTGATGGTATCGTAGGTTACGCCGTTGGCCATGACAAATCTACCGTCATTCTGGGCTTTATAAAGGCAGTTGTAATCAATCCGATTTCCCGTAGTATCGACAATCTCCATCACCGGCCCCACATTGTTCCCTGCACATTGTTCGATGAAGATATTGTTCAGCACCGAATTGCCCGTTCCGTACATATAGAATACCTTTCCATCCTCCTGGCCGTTTAATGCCGCGGAGGTTTGGATGAAGGTGTTGTTGTAGATTTGACAGTCCGAGGCATAAATCTCTAAAACGGTGCCCGGTGAGCGGCTGGCGATCATGTTATTTCTAATCGTGGTTTGTCCATAAACCGTGGTTACGTGGATGCCGGTAAACCTTCTATGATACCAGTAGTCATTCTGGCCCCATAATATTTGATTTCCCTCAATAAAAATGCGTTCGCTGTATCCCGGGAAGTAGATCCCGAATACCCCATATCCACCATTTCGGTAGTCTATGATATTATTCCGGACCACCGTGCTGTCCTGTCCGAACCATATCTCAATTCCCGAACCATATAAGGAACTCACCGCATTGAAGTGGGTACGCAGGCCGGTTATGGTATTGTCACTCACTAAGATTCTTCGGCGCGGCCCCGTACCGGCCATCACGATGCCGTCTTTGCTGCCATCGATAATATTTCCAACGATGTTGATTCGCGTTGCCTGG
>RFFS01000177.1 GCA_003696775.1 Calditrichota bacterium | reverse complement strand
CCACTATTAAAAGTGAACAACAGATTGGCACCAAAATTATTAAAAATGGCACCGCCTTCATCCGGACCGAAACGATAATCCAGATTTACAGAACCACGATGACGTTGGTTAAAATCCAGTGGGGATACGATCGTAGGTGTTTCGGAGTTACGGTCAACTGCACTCAAATAAGCTGTTTCGCCAGATCCGGTACCTTCTGCCTGGGTATAAGTGTAATTCAACTGAGCCAAAAGATTTTTAGTACGACGTAAAGTCAGTTTAAATTCCAGACCTTTGGTCGTGGCAAAGTCACCATTAGTTATATAATTGTAAGTGGTTATCAAAGCACCGGCATCAGCAAACTGACGACGTGCAGCAGGCTGACCTTTTACATTCTTGTAAAAACCGGTGATATCAAAAGCGGCATTATCACCAACTTGCTGACGGAAACCGATTTCATAAGATGTGGTGCGCATCGGTTGAATACCAAAACCAATGGGGTTGGTATAATAGTTACCACCACTTACAATTTGCGTACCAAATTGAGTAGAATTGTAATATACATCATTCAATTGCGGCATCTGAACAAATTTACCATATTGAGTATAGAACACGGTTTTATCGCTTACCGGAAAGGAAAATCCCAAACGCGGGCTGACTTCCACAAAGGGTTTCACATCTTCCCAGGCACTTTCAGCGATGGTTTTATTATTTTCATCTACTTCAGGATTACCCGGATTTTTCAATGTACGGTCATCCGTATCAAAATAATCCAGACGAACACCGGCATTGATGATTAAATCCTGATATTCGATTTTATCTTGCAAGTAGGCTGCGGCAAATAGCGGTTTCTTTGCACCGTCAAAACCGTTATCCAGTTCGTTTCCGTAAAAATCATAACCGTAGGTATTACCGAGATATTCTTTCCACTGAACCTGAGGTACATCAGTTTCGCTTTGACCGGCCGGAATGGTCTCCATCACGGTAGGATTAATAACAAACTGACGCAGAGTATAGCTTCTAACATCAAATCCCGCTTTGATTTCATGTTCTTTGTTATACTGGGTTACAAAGTCCAAAGCACCGGAAAAATAGTTTTGACTTGTTTTAGCATAATTGGATTCCAGTTTTCCGTTTTGGCTGAAAAAGAAACCATTGAACTTATAATCATAAGGTGCGCGGAAAGCACTACGATAGGTTACAGCACCATTTGTCTTTTGGGCGATTTGACTGCTATCGTTCCAGGCACGCCAATCGTTGCCAAAATAATCATCAAAGGTTTCACTCCCCGCATTAAAATAGCTGACTTTTAAATCATAATAAGTCGTCGGATTGATCACATGGGTTAATTTACCACTTAACAGCAAAGTGTTAACATCGGTATATTGATCCCTTTCATTGAGCACTTCCAACATCGGTTGATTTGAAAAATGGGAACGACCGAAGTTATAGACCGCGCTGAGACGGAATTGAAACGGCTGGAAATCAAACAATACCGTGCTGTTTAAAGCCCAGCGGTTTAAATCGTTACCAGGGGTAAAACCATCTGGATAGCTCATGGATGCAATCGTATCCTTAACGGCATTTTTGGGATTGGAATCAATCAGATCCGTAAAGGTATAACCTTTGCTGAAACGTTTTTTGGTATCACCGATAAAACTGTTTTCCACAGCGGCAAAGAAGCGTACATTGTCACTAAATAACGGACCGCTAAATGTACCTGTTAAATAATGATCCTGATAGGCATAGGTACCAAGGAATTGTTCACCTTCACCGGCAAAACGGTCGGTTTGAAAATCAAGCGATGCGTGAAAGTCTTTACCACCCGTGCGCAATTCACTTTTTACAATACCCGAGTTTGCACCGCCAAATTCTGCACCATAACCACCGGTCAACACCTGAACCTCTTCGATGGCATCCTGTATGATATATAAAGCATTATTATTACTTACAGGGTTAACCGTTGACGCACCATCCAGATAATAGCCAACTTCTTCGCTACGGCCACCACGAATATGCACGGCACCATCCTGAACCACGACGGAAGGCTGTAAGTTAAGAATGTCATTCAAACCACGAACAGGTAAGCTTTCTATGGATTCAGAAGTTACTAGAGAATAACTTTGAGTAACGTTTTTCTCTACCAACGGTCTTTCACCCATTACCACAACTGCTTCTTCCAGTTCAAGCGTTTTTTGACTAAGCTCAAAATTAATGTTTGTGGTAATTCCTGCGGAAACGCGAACGTTTTCCACAACGACATCCTGATATCCAATGTAATTGGCACGCAATGTATAAGTACCAACGGGTACATTTAATACAACATAGTAACCATCCACATCAGACATCGCTCCCATGGATGTACCTTCCAGGATTACGTTCACACCAACAAGCGGCTCACCCGATTGTTTATCCTGTATGAAACCTGTAATTTTACCAGACGATTGCGCAAATAGCGTCAATGGAATGGTTAAAAAGAATAAAAGAAGCAACCTTCTTAACATATCAACCTCCTATAAAAGTTTAAAAAATCAGATCGGTAGTCAGCTATATTTAAATCATACAGACGCCTCCCATT
>RFFS01000024.1 GCA_003696775.1 Calditrichota bacterium | reverse complement strand
GATGCCTTTTTAAGGGAAAAGCGATGAGCTATTGGCTGGCCACCGTTTCCGCGGATCATGTTTACAAAGGCATGGAAGAAGGAATCATGCAGGTGTGTCACGGAAAAAAGGCGCCTTTGAAACGGATACGTCAAAACGATTACATCGTCTTTTATTCCCCGCGGCGATCGCGCCACACGACACAGCCCTACCAAAAATTTACCGCAGTTGCCCGCGCCACGGATGACATTGTATATCAGGTGCGCATGCATGATGATTTTAAACCCTTTCGCCGTCGGGTACGTTTTCTGCTCTGCCGGGAAGCAGACATCCGGCCGTTGATCGCGGATTTAACTTTTATCGTCGATAAGCAACGATGGGGCTATCCGCTGCGTTACGGCCTGTTGAAAATTCCGGAAGAAGATTTTAAAAGGATTACTGAAAAAATGGAATGGGTCGATGAAATATAAAGAAAATATTTTCCATTATCCCACTCCCGATGATGCCACGGGCTTCCTGCTCTACAAAACATATATGTTGTGGCAAAGAGCCATCCGGCGCCGTTTGCAGCCTATGGGACTCACGCATACCCAGTTTGTCATCATGGCCAACTGTTACCGGTTGCAAGGCACGCAAGGCGTCGTCACCCAGATCGACATTGCCCGTCTGGCACAGATGGATACCATGATGATTTCCAATGTGATACGGAAACTGGAGGGCAAAGGGCTGGTGCAACGGGAAGCGCACCGAACGGATACGCGGGCCAAAACCGTGGCTCTGACGGAAGAGGGCGTTACCGTATTAAAGCGTGCCGTTCGGGAAGTGGAAGAATTTGACCGGGCCTATTTTGCCAAACTGGAAGACAGTCGCCGCTTTAACAGGGAACTGCTGCGTCTGATGGCGGATACGGACACCACGGAACAACAACGTTAACATATTAACGGGCACGGATGATATGCTGCCCCAAAATACGGCCTTTTTCCACCAACAGGGCGCGGGCCTGTTTAAGCGCCCTTTCACGACTCACCTGGCCGTTAACCAACGACAGGCACAACCGCGCGTCCAAAACATCCCGACAGGTGTCGGCATCCAATTCAAGTTGGCCGCAAACCAGGGCCAACGGTTTGTGATGCAAACGGGCCAGCCGGGCGACCTCGCTCACCACCTTACCCTCCAGGGTTTGCCTGTCCACACGACCTTCACCGCTCACCAGCCAATCCGTGCGGGCCACAAGCGGTTCCACGCCGAGCAAAGCAGCAATCATGCGGGCGCCGCTGACAATGGATGCCTTTAAAAAAGCCACGGCGCCGGCCCCGAGTCCTCCCGCCGCGCCGCCACCGGAAAGGGTGGACACATCCGTTTGCAACTGATCCTTCACCACCGCCGCCCAATGACGCAACCCCGCATCCAATATCTGCATGGCCGCTTTATCCGCGCCTTTTTGCGCGGCATACTCAAAGGCCGCCCCCCGCGGGCCGTACAGAGGATTGCGCACATCGGCCAGGATAAAAAAACGCCCCTTTTCCCACGGTTTGACTTCCGGCGGCACAATGGCATGCACCTTATTCAGCGAAGCGCCGATTGGTGGCAGTTCCCTGGCACCAGAGTCCGTAAAGCGGTATCCCAAGGCGGCGGCCATCCCCATGCCGGCATCATTGGTGGCGCTCCCCCCTGCCATAATATAAATATCGCGCGCGCCACGGTGCAGGGCGTCGGCAATCATTTGTCCCACCCCAAATGTTGTGGTTTGCAAGGGGTTGCGTTCTTCCGGAGCCAACAGGCATAACCCCGCTGCCGCCGACATTTCCACAAAAGCACGCGTATCGTCCATGCCGTAAACAGCCTGTATCGGACGCATCAAGGGATCGTACACAGTTATGGATATCATTTGCATCCCAGGACGGGACAGCACCTTTAAAGAACCCTCGCCCCCATCGGCCAGGGGGCGTCTGATAACGTGCGCGCCGGGCAGAACATCCAACAATCCCCCTGCCAGGGCGTCGCATACGTCAAACGCATCCAGACTCCCCTTAAATTTGTCCGGCGCCAGCAAAACAACCGGCTGTCTGTCTTTATTCATAAAAGTGCCCGGCCCCTCTTTTTGTGAGGAAATATAGGAAAACAGGGAAAAATATACCGTTTAAATTTTATCCCCGGCCATTCTGCATCGAAAATCCACATCAGGGGCAATAAAGAAGCTCAAAAGCTACGATTCTTTATTTTCTTTTTGTTGTGTGCTTCGTATATTTATGATACCTGTATATTGACAGGACAGAAGGACATTCAACAGAAACATTATCCCTGGAAAGGAACTTCGCTCATGGCAGCAGATAAATCTTTTAACGCATTTGAAATGGCTCAAGCCCAATTTGACCGCGTGGCTGATATGCTCGGTCTGGACGAGGGAACCCGCGCCCTGTTACGCAACCCTTTAAGAGAATATCATTTCAGCATTCCCGTAAAAATGGACGACGGACGGGTCAAAGTATTTCCCGGCTATCGCGTCCAACATAACGACGCCCGCGG
>RFFS01000176.1 GCA_003696775.1 Calditrichota bacterium | reverse complement strand
TTGAACAACCACTCTGTAATCATACGATCTTAGTGCCTTGGTGTCTTTGTGGTTAAAAAAATAAAACCGCGAAGACGCAAAAGAGTTTGAGTGTCTTCCCTCTTGCCGTCATTCCGAACGAAGTGAGGAATCCCTCCTTTATAAAATCCCATGCATCAGTTTGGGCCGTATGTGCATGGCATACTACCCACAATTAAAATCGTGGGTTAATTCTATCCGGTGTTTGCCTTGTGTGAGAACCTTTGAACAACCACTCTGTAATCACACGATCTTAGTGCCTTGGTGTCTTTGTGGCTAAAAAAGCTGCTAAGGCACGAAGATGCAAAGGAATTTGTGCGTCTTTCCCTCTGTCATTCCGAACGTAATGAGGCGTCTTGATCATCATATATAAAAAAAGGCTGCCCGAATTAACGGACAGCCTGCCTGACGACACGCTCTCGTTAACTGTCGTCTATTCTTCCAACCCCAGTTTACGGGATATAAAATAATCGATACTGATGCGTCCCGGGCCGGTTACGATCAAAGAAAGCAGCATGACAATATAAGTAACCACAAACTCCATGCCGTTTTGCAGGATGACAAAACTGCCTTTTTCCGTCAGCCATTGGTAATTCCCGTATTCCTGTAATATTTCCCGGGCGGCATTCAGTCGCTGCGCTATTTCCGGCACATTGCTATCAGCGATGGCCAGCCAGCCATTGCTACCATGAACCGTAAGAATCGCCACAATCATTACTCCGATCATTGGAATGCTGATCAGGCGCGTCCCCAACCCCAGAAAGATAAGTATAAAACCGGCGGTTTCCGTGGCGGTGGCCAAAACGGCGTTAATCCACGGAAACGGGATACCGAGACTGCCAAACCAGGCAACGATGCCGTCAAAATTGTTTAGCTTCATTAATGCCGGCCCCATAAATCCGTACGCCAGAATCAGGCGCATGCCCAACGGCGGCAGATCTCGCAACAAACGGGTGGCATCTTTATATTTTTTATACAATTCAAGCATGTGAACCTCCAAAAGAATGTGAAGAATAAATCTTGGTTTTAATCTATTTCATATGGCATTACGAGTTATCACTTTTGAAAATAAAAATGATATAAAAGTATAACAATTTGATCTTACCGAAAATACAAAAAAGGTGCCAGGTCTCTTTCTATTAGTTTCGGGAAGCGGCTTCTTCTATGCGGGCAAAAAGAAGGATCAACAGCAGATTTTCCAAAAAGCGTCTGTATCCGGATCGACCGGCCTGGTTGAATCGTTGCCATTCCTGCCAAAATACACGACGCAACACGGGAAGTTGCCATAATACCTGCTCAATTTCGTCATGATACAAATATTGACGATCGCGTAACATTTTTTGTAAACCACGCGCAACGCGGGGCCCCAGCCAGCCATACCACAATGCCAATATCACAGTGGAACGAATCAGCATTCGCAAGACACGTAAACCCACACTGCTATCAAAAACGGGAATGACAAAAGTTAAAATGAGTAAAAGTAAGGCAAGGGGATAAATAAGATAGGAAATGCGCCATTTTTTTCGCCGGGGCAGCCTTTTTTCCGATACATCATACAACGTATAGATGCTTTGCGGATTTTTTTCAGCCATGTTTTTCAGGAAATGGCCCATCCACAGGTTCATTCCCAGGGCAAACAAAAAATGTATCGTAAGATAAAAAACAATGATGGACATCCCGGCCTGAACAGGCAATTCGCTGCCACTGCCCGATAAGGTGGTCCACAGGTAATTGGCAAAAATGTCGATGGATAGCCATAAATCACGACCGAAAATCAATGTGAGTACGATCAGTTTTTGCAAAGCCGATTCCATCACTGCCGCAAATATCAGGCAATATGCGGCCCATAGGGATTTTTTTAACGGTTGATAAAAAAGCAGGGCCAATCCGCCTTGTATAAACAAAGCCAGATAGGCGGTGGGCGGGCTGTGTGGGCTGACCACGGCTTTGACAATGGCGACGATAATCAGGGATTTAGTCAGTTGTGAGCGTAACGCGCCGGTGCGGATCATTAAGACGATGCTGAATACGGCAATTGCGCTGACGACCATGCCGGTAAACGGTACCTTCAGGCCGTGAAGAATGCCGCCCAAAGCCGATTCGGACAATGCCCAAATTGCTGTCAATCGGCCGATGGTCACGGTAACGTAGGAGGATGTCCGGGTAGAATCGCGCTCCTGATACGGCATGGATTAACGCGTTTTTTTATCCCACTCGAACAAATATTCCGCCTGTTGATGGTGGTTTTCTTGTCCGTCATGCACGGCGAACCTGACGGGACCATACATACTACACGCCCCAAATTCTCCAGCTTTATTGATGGCATAATATTGTATATTAAACGCCGGATGACCGTTTTTTTTCATCAACCGCGGCATCAGGCGCGCTTTCTCCAAAACCCGCTTTAAGCCGGCCATGCAGGCATTTTGCGGTGTCATGCCCTGACGCATAAACTCCACAATTAAATGGCTGGTTAAATTTTTCAGATTTTCTTCACCGCGACCGGTGGAGCCACAGGCCCCCACTTCGTTGTCCACATATAAACCGGCGCCGATAATCGGACTGTCGCCCACACGACCCGGAATTTTATAACTTAAACCGCTGGTTGTGGTGACGCCGGATATATTTCCGTTTAAATCCAACCCCAGACAGGTAATGGTACCATAGGTAAACGGAATATCCAGAGCCGCTTTGCCCTTTTTGTCTTTATCCACGTCCTCAGGCGGGAACCAATCATCATCGGGTCGCGCCTCTTTCCAACGCAGCCAGGCTTTACGCGCTTTATCCGTCAACAGATTTTCTTCCTTAAAACCATGCGCTTTGGCAAAGCGTAACGCGCCCTGTCCCACCAACAAAACATGATCGGTGCGTTCCATAACCAACCGGGCCACGCGCGAAGGGTATTTAATGCCTTGCAAGGCGGCCACGGCGCCCGCGTTATGGGTCGGTCCGTGCATGCAACACGAATCGAGTTCCACCACGCCCTCTTCATTGGGTAGGCCGCCGTATCCCACACTCATATCATCCGGGTCCGCTTCCACGATATTCACTCCGGCAATGACGGCATCCAATGCATCGCTGCCGTTACGGATAAGCTCCATGGCTTGTGCGGTGGCCCGCAATCCGTTTCCACTGGATATAACCACCGTACGACCTTTAAATGAGGGCGTGGCAGCTTTTATACCGGGCGCCATCATCAGTCCCGTGGCACCCGCGACACCGGTTTTCAAGAATTTTCTACGGTCCATTGATATTCCTTTATTATTCCGGTTTATCGTTTAAACCTTGTAAGCGTTTCCACCAGTCGATCCTGTAAATGGTTGATATACGCGGTGGGCACGGCATAATGATTCATCATCAACGAAAAGGCATAATCATGCCCATCCTGATCAGTGGTATAGCCGGAAAGCGTACGTGTATAGCGAACAAAACCCGTTTTGGCACGGGCAACGCCTTTGGCTAAACCGTTTTTCATCCTGTTTTTTAACGTGCCGTCCACCCCGGCTATGGGTAAGCTTTCATAAAAAATGTTAAAGTCCGGGTGATGATACATCGTTTCCAACAGGGTAACCGTGGCAATCGGCGCAATTTGATCCATGCGCGATAGTCCGGAACCATCCACAAAAATAGCCGCATCCAATGCGATTCCCTGAGCGGTCAACCAGTCCCGTACAATGGCGGTAGCCTGCCCGGCGGTTCCTTTTTTGTTTTTTTCCGCCGCCAGAATTTTAAAAATCTGTTCGGCATAAAAATTATCGCTCTTTTTGTTTATCTCCCGAATCAACGCGCTTAAGGGCGGTGAATAAAAGGTAAAGAGCTGCTTTTTTTGTGTATCCACCGCCCGGCGTTTGGCGGTAAATCCTCCGGAAGGCGAAAACCTTACAGAGTTCCAGGCCCGTTTCAGGTTAATTAAAAACCATTTGGCCGGGTCTTCCACCGTTATGGATTCCCTGACCGGCCCGGCATTTACGGGTAAAACACCGTTAACATAAATTTTATTACCAGCCCGTTGGCGGTTAAAAGAAACATCGCCCAGAGAATCGGCTTCCCGCGTGATCCCGTTATTGACAATCTCTACGTAGTTCGTTTGCGGACGGGCCTCAATATGCAACGCATCCCCGGGATTGGTGCCGGGCGTAACGATTAAATCCACGCAATTATCGTTATAAGAAAGGGCGCCGATTTGCGCGGAATAGTAAAAAGGTTCATCATCCCAGTTCCATCCTTCCCCCAGGCGCCGGTCGTCAAAAAAACTGTCATCCCCTATTACGGTGCCGTTAATGGAGCGGATTCCGTATTTTTTGAGTGAATCGATCCATTGAAAAAACACAGCGTCAACATTATCATTATAAAATCGTCCGGAAAACGTCGGGTCGCCGCCGCCGTAAATGATCAGATTGCCATGCAGCACACTATCCCTTACTTCACCGGTGGTGTAAAAGCGCGTTTGACACCGGTAGTCGGCCCCCAACAGGGTTAATGCGGCGGATGTGGTATAAAGTTTTTGATTGGAAGCGGGCGTGTAAAGTTTTCCGGCATTGTGTTTTAGAATGAAGTGATCGTTTGTAAGGTCTTTTACCGCTATCCCGATATGGGCCTGGGCGATATAAGGATCGTCAATTAAATCAAGCAGACGGGCAGCTAACTTTTCCACGGGAGTGTGACCTGTTTCATGAACAGGCATATGGGGCATGCAGGACATAAACCCCAAAGACATAACCATAACGAGCATGCGGGTTTTCATCGACATCCTTGGTGTTTGTATAAAAAAAAAGCGGAGTCTATCCTCCGCTCTTAATTGGACATTTTTAACTTAGTTAACGGCGTCTTTCAGGCCTTTACCGGCTTTAAAAGTCGGAACCTTGCGGGCAGGGATTTGAATTTCCGCGCCTGTTTGCGGGTTACGGCCGGTACGGGCGCTGCGTTCGGAAACTCCAAATGTTCCAAAGCCCACCAGGCTGACGCTGCCACCGGAACTTAAAGTCGATTTAACGGCATCGATAAAAGAATTTAAAGCTGCGTCCGCATCTTTTTTTGTAATACCTGCGTCTTCCGCCATTTTGGCTACCAGTTCTTGACGTGTCATTAAAGACCTCCTGTAATAAATGTATAAAGAAATAATGTTAGATCATCGTTATGCGGGGACTTGTAAATATCCCTACATGGATTATATAAATGCAAATTTTTTTGATGGTCATCACACAAAATACGGTTAGTAAAAAGATGAATCAATAAGCATGGATAACTTTTTAGCATGATTTTGATGACTTTCCATCTTAATGAGAGTCAATATAGCCATATGATTGTTAATATTGCAACTTATCGCAAAATTACTTTTTGGGGAATAGTATATCCTTTTAACAACGCGCTCTGATCGATTTGACTATTCAGGTTCCCCCACAATCTATTGGAGGCAAATGTGAATTATGCAAAAACTCCCGACCAAACATGGATCTATCGTATAAGCCTATCCGCCCTGTCAGGGTTTGCAGGCTTTATATTGCCAGACAAAAAGATTAAATACAAAACCGGGATTTAGATTGTAGCCATCGCAAGGAATATTAGCGTCGGGAAAAACCTTTGATCTACTTATTTGACCAGGGGTTTAAAATATTTAACACGCCAATCCAGTGCTGAATATTCCAACCCGTCCACCTGGACAACCATTATAAATTCAGACGGGAAAGATTTATTCCGATAACCGGTTTGCTCATAGATTTTTTTCAATGTAATGCTGTTGCTAATGATGCGGACAATATCTATCTGAGCCGGATAGGCAAAGCCGGCCAAAATGAGATAGTTTTCCATTTTACTGCCACGCACCCGTGCGATAACGCCCAGATCGGTGTAGTAACCGTCTTTTAGTTTTTCGGATTTAAACATAATGGGGTCTTTACTCTTTTCATCCCTGATGGATATTGTACCGCGCCATATATCTTCATCGGAATATTTGTAGGACAAGCCGATATTTTCCAGAACAAAGTTAAATTTTCTAAGATTGCGAAACCCGCCGATATAAATAATATTTTGTCCGGCGATATCCGTCACATCAAACTGTGAGGACATGGCAACCGATGTTAACTTTATGTTTACCTTGCGATTAAAGGAGTGCAAAACGCGTGAAAGATCGTTAAGGTTAAAGATGCTGTTGAGCGGCAGGGAACCTTGTTCCATTTTTTCCAGCTTCTTGTCGGGATGTGCCTTTTTATAACGCACAAATTCCCCGTTTGTATTGATCCGGTAATCGACGATAAACTTGTCACGATCTTGCTCTTTCTCTTTATACAGGAAATGATCTCCGATCAAAAGCGTGGTCGGGAGACTATTGTCAAAGAAGGAAGACCAGAAAGGATCATCATGGGCTATGGCCATATCGGGATGCACGCCGGCCACTTCTTTTAATCGCGCGTACTGAAAGTAGAAATAAAAGGAAACGCCCATGGAAATTATCAGCAATAAAATGTAAATCCGGTTCCCAAAAAGGTGAGCCCGTCTGCTTTTCTTTTTATGTTTCGGTCGGGGAATAAACTTTACATCATAATGGCCCTTGGGAATGGTAAGCCAAACTTCATCATTTTGACCATCTTGTTCATAATAGGCCGTTATTTTTTGACGCAGGCGATACATATAATATCGGACAATCGTGTCCTCCGACGGATTAAAATTTTTATCCCGTCCGAAAACATCCACGGCAATGGAATACTCTTTGGGTCTTTTATGTTCCAGGGAAGCCTTTACAAGGTAACTCAACAAGGCTGAATATTTATCGGAAGATTTAAAGTCCTTGCTACTCAGTATCTTTTGTAGTGTTAATAGTTTTCTGGTTTTATCAATCATATCGCTTAAGTTGTTTTTAGGGCCACTTTATAATATATCTATTATGGCGACAAATGGAAACAACTAATTCCGTAGGGATCACCATACCCGGTTCAGGCCATTTTACTATAAAAAACAGACATGCTTCACAGGCTTTCAATACAAAATAGATGGCGGGCAAGCCCCCCTTCAAGCCCTTGTCCCATAAGGATTTACCATTGTTAGCTAACAGTTATTCCACCGTTCTTATCTTGTTTTCTCCGGCACAAAAAACTACACTTACACCGTCATTCCCATTTATAGCCCGACGAAGTATTCATCACAGGATCGAATCCCGTGACACCTGTGTAAACCGGAGGATTCAAATGAAACAAACCCACGCCTTTCTCAAATTATTATGTTCCATTCTGATGCTATCCGGCATGACGGGCACCATTTCTGCGGCCGGTGGCCAAATCCGCGGAACTATAACTGACAAGCTGGACAAGGAACCCTTGGTCGGCGCCAATATTTTTCTGGAAGGCACCGGCCTGGGTAGTTCAACGGATATGGACGGCGTTTATATAATCAAGAACATTCCAGCCGGAGACTATCAACTTCACGTGCTTTTTATCGGCTATAAAGAAATTGCCATGCCGGTAACCCTCAAGGAAGAACAAATAGTGAACTTAAATCTGGAGCTGGAACCCGAGGCCCTTGAAACGGAAGCGATTGTCGTTTCCGTACAAGCCGAGGGACAAATGGCGGCGATTAACCAGCAGTTATCGTCACAATCCATCGTCAACGTGGTTTCCGCCAAGCAAATTAGAGCATTGCCCGATGCCAATGCCGCCGAATCTCTCCGTCGCTTGCCGGGCGTGTCCATCACCCGCGAAGGCGGAGAAGGTAATAAAGTGGTTATCCGGGGCATGGCGCCTAAATATAATGCCATCACCATAGACGGCATCCGCATGGCATCTTCCAACAAGGACAACAGGAGTGCCGATTTAAGCATGATTTCATCAAGCATGCTGGAAGGCATAGAAATATCAAAAAGCATAACCGCCGATAAGGATGCCGATATGCTGGGTGGTTCGGTAAATTTTAAAATCAAAGAAGCGCGCGGCGGTAAAACGGGTGCTTTTTCCTATGGATTGACTTTGCAAAACGGATATACGCCTTTAGCCAACTACAATAATTTTTACAATTATAAAATTATACCAAGTATGGAAGGGCGTTTTTTTGATGATCGTTTCGGCGTTTTTATGCAGGCCAATATCGAAAAGCGCAATCTGACTTCAAATGAATTTAGCGCCGGTTATAGTGCCCTGTTTAACTCCACCAGCGAACGCAAGGAATACAAAACGGACGCGCTGTATTTGCATAATATCCCCCGGGATCGCCAACGCTATAATGGTGCTTTGGTACTGGATTACCGTCTGCCCAACGGTAAAATCAACTTCAGCAATTTTTTAAGCTCCAGCATTACCGAGTCTCAGGACAGAAACGAAACATTGTTGATCCGCACCGGGCCCCAGGCCGCCAATCAGCATCTGTACAGTCTGGATTACTCCAAAAGCTCCCTTAACCTTATTCATAATGTGCTCAGAGTGGAGCAGCATTGGGGCGATTTACTAAGCACATTTAAAGTTTCCCACAGCTATTCGGAAACCAAAAGTCCTGATGATTGGAGTGTAGTTTTTTTTCAATCCCCGGCCAATTTGAACCAGTTTGAGGAAAAAGCCAATCTTGATCCGGCCGTTATTAGCCAGGCTGTTTATAAGGATCCCGATGCCACACGCCTGAATACGGTGCAAACCCGTGATAATTTTTCTTCCGATCGCTTATACATGTTCGCGGCGGATTTTGAATACCCGGTGCATTACTTTTCCTTTATCAGCGCGACTCTCAAAGCCGGTTTAAAATTTAAGCAACAGAAAAACAGCTACCGTTCCGAGGTTTACGGTACCAATGCCACCTTCACTTCCCCCAGTGCCCGGGCCGGCGCCCAAATGGTGGCGGACTACTTTGGCTGGACAGGCGATCCGAGCACCATTCCCCTTTCCCTGTTTCTGGATAAGCATTACGATTATAAAACACCCTTTGACGGGGACTTTAGCATGTCCAACCCCATGGATGCCGATAAGGCGGCCGAGCTGATCCGTTTTATCCGTGAAAACGCGGATGTGTTTACAGAACAGTCGCCGGAAGCCTATTCCCGTAATAACTATCTCTCCACGACACATAACTACCAAGGTGGGGAAACCACGGAAGCAGCCTATATCATGGCCATTATCAATATTGGAGACAAGTGGGAGATCATTCCCGGCATCCGCTATCAAAGCCTGACAACAAAATATACGGGAGCGCGCGGACAACAAACCACCTTTTCCTATAATTTTTATAATCACACGGACACCACGGTTACACGTAAACACCCATTCTGGCTGCCCAGCATAAACCTAAAGTATAAACCCGTGGATTGGTTTGACCTGCGGTTGGCTTATTCCCAAACTCTGGCCTATCCCGATTTCAACACTATTATCCCCAGAATTGACGCATACGGCAGCCCGCTCATCGAATGGAACAATACCGATCTGGTTCCCACGGAATCCGAAAATTATGATATAAATTTTTCCTTCTCCGAAAACACGGTGGGCTTATTGACAGCCGGCGCTTTTCTTAAGCGTATAAAAAACGTCATCTATCCCTGGTCCTTTTATGTGCGCGGAAGCGATGCCCAACCCTACTACCTGCCCGATAAAAAACCGAACCCGCGATGGCGTTATAACATCCGTACCTATGTCAACAATCCTTTTCTCATAGATAACTGGGGAATCGAACTGGATTGGCAGACCCACTTTTGGTATTTACCCGCCCCCCTTAACGGATTGGTTCTTAACGTTAACTATACCCATTCCTTTTCCAGGGCGCGTTATCCCTTTCAAACACCGGCGGCGGATGGATATACCGCCATTGACAGCGCCTATACCGACCGGCTGATCTATCAACCGGAGGATATCTTTAATATGACGCTGGGTTATGACTATAAAGATTTTTCCCTACGTCTGTCCATGCTTTATACCAACGATGTGTTTTCACATGCCACTCAGAACGAGCAGGAAAGGGCCAACACCGCCCCCTATCAGCGATGGGATTTATCCTTCACTCAAGGACTGCCCTGGTTTGGTTTACAGCTTTTCGGAAACCTGAACAACATCAACAACTCCCTTGACAAAAGCGTGCTTCAACTCTACCCGGACATACCCACCCGCATCGAGGAATATGGGTTAACGGCGGAGTTGGGCCTGCGTTGGCATTTGTAGTAAAAGTTTTAACATCAAATCAATAACAACAGACCCGAAAAAGGAAAGGAGGGGAAAAAACGGGTCGGAATATTTAACCAATTTGTAAGGAGATTTTGTCATGATCCGACTGTTATCATTACGTTTATTTATTGTTTTTTTTAGCATGGGTACGCTTTTAGCGCAATCGTCCTTGGATGTGAGCGCGGACGACGGTTTTATAAATGAAGTCATCGGGGCCGACACCCGGGCCAACGGCGCGCAGGCCCATGATGTTTACCGGCTGACTTCGCTGAACAAAACCTACAAGTTTACCGGCGCCATTCTCGCCAAAAGTAATATCCGGATTACTGGCGTGGTGGATGCCCAAACCGGCCAACCGCCTACCATTCAACCCGCCATTCTTTCCGATTTCAGTATCCCGGCAACCTTTTTAATTGCCGCCGGCGCGGAAAGCAATGTAACCATTGAAAATGTTTACCTTTTGGCTTACGCGGCGGATAATTCGGTGAACGGCGATGGCGTGGCCATTTCCGTCACGGCCGACAAGGTACGTCTCACCGTGGAAAATTCCGTGTTCGATGGTTGGCAGGCCTTTGCCATCGGATATAACGGACAGTGGTGCGACTTTTTCATTAACAACAACACCTTCCGTAACTTTGTACACCCCAATCAACATTATATCGGTGAAGTCATTCGCAACACCTGGCCGGGCGAAGCCTATACCGATACATTGATCATGCGCGATAATGTGATGCTGTGCGTAAACGGATATGCCGCCGCACCCGTGACCAAGTATTATGAAACATATTTTGAGTTTGTCAACAACAAGGTACTGTACACGTTTAAAAATCCCTTTTTTATCTTTAACGTGACCAATGCCAAAATCAATGATAACATCTTTTACGGTACCTATGCCGGTGGCGTTGATCAGACGGAAAACCCCTGGTGGGACAACCTGTGGTATCCCGATTCCAGCTATGGGGTGATCGCCTTTCAACCGTTGGATTCCGCCAATGCCTCCATCTTTGCACCGGAATTCGCCAATGACCCGGACTTCTTAGCCAAGGCCGAGGCCAAGCGGACCATCGAGGTAAAAAACAACAGCTATTTCTGGCCGTCCGAATTGACCGATTTCTGGACAAACTGGAACAATACTCAGTCCAATAAGATCATCACCCCCAATTTTATGAATGAGCGGACCGTGGCAATGTTCGCCGACAAATCCGCCTATCCCAATCTGGTCGAATCCAATAATACCAACAGCGATCCCGGATTTATGGATCAGATCGACCCTGATGTGCTTAACGGTTCCGATGTGGACGGAAGCATTGGCCTGCTCGCATATTTTGAGCAAATCCGCACCGGTACGGCGGCCGTGGATTATTGGGGATACGGCTATACATATGTGGACGGCACCGACAACTGGACACCCGATTGGCCGCTTCCGGAATCACAATATGTGGTTACCGCCCTGGAGAATACGGCCCGCCCCACTCTGCCAACGGCCATGGAGCTCCATCAGAATTATCCGAATCCATTCAATCCGGCCACAACGATCTCCTTTAATCTGAATAAAAAGGAAACCATCAATCTGGTCGTTTACAACACAAGCGGACAAGTGGTCAAAACCGTTTTGGATCATGTAACGGCCGAGGGCGGATACCATTCCGTACGCGTGGATATGAGCGGCTTATCCAGCGGCGTATATTACTACCGTTTATCGAGCCCGTCTAAAAGACTTACCCGGAAAATGATATTTCTGAAATAATATATCACAGGATATTTCCGGAGACTAAAACATACAAATCCGGAGCGCTGTCCCATTGACAACTCCGGATTTTTTTACAAAAACAAAAACACCATTTTGAGAACCCTTTGAATAATAATACACTTTCCCGGCAATCCGGTCCCGACCAGACGTTCACCGAAGAAACCGGGAGACGGAATAAGAATAAAGATGAAAAACCGGGGCGCGACCGACACCCGGCCACCTGGGTACCCACACTTTATTTTACCGAGGGCTTACCTTTTGTAGCCACGACAACCGTATCGGTGCTGATGTATAAAAGCATGGGGCTCAGTGACAGTTTGATTGCCTTGTTCACAACGCTGGTCATGTGGCCATGGACATTGAAACCCCTTTGGGGGCCTGTCCTGGAAATGTTTAAAACTAAAAAACATTTTGTGGTGGCCACACAGTTTATCGGCGGCCTTTCCTTTGGCATCCTGGCTCTTTCCCTGCCATTGGAGGGCTTTCTTAAATACTCATTGGTCATGTTTGTGATCATCGCTTTCAACTCGGCTACCCATGATATCGCCGCCGATGGTTTATTCATCAATGCACTGACTCCGCAACAGCAAGCACAATATGTGGGATGGCAGGGCGCCTTTTACAATGTAGCCAAGGTATTATCCCAGGGCGCGCTCGTTTATGTAGCCGGGATCCTGGAAATCCGTCTGGGTATCACTGAAGCCTGGATGATCGTCATGGGGCTTTTTGGATTAAGCCTTATTCTGTTGGCTTTTTATCACCTGAAAATGCTTCCCGTTGGGGACAGTGCCCGGCCCGTTCAAAACCTAAGGGAAGCTTTTGAAACCTTCGGGCGGATTGTCAGCAGCTTTTTTAAAAAACGCCATATCATATGGCATATCGCTTTTATCATCCTTTTCAGGACGGCGGAAGGGCAGCTCACAAAAATCGTCCCCCTGTTTATGCGCGCGGGCAGGCAGGATGGCGGTCTGGGACTTCTGACAGCCGACATCGGCATTGCCTATGGCGTTTTTGGCGCGGCAGCCTTTGTCCTGGGTTCCGTTGCCGGCGGATATTATGTGGCGCGAAGGGGACTCAAACATTCCCTGTTTACCCTCGCCATCGTCTTTAATGTTCCCGACGCAGTCTATGCCTATCTGGCATTTACCCAACCTCAAAGCTTTGCTGTCATTTGTACCGCCATCACCCTGGAGTGGCTCGGCTACGGGTTCGGCTTTGTGGGTGTTATTCTTTTTATGATGCAGCAAATAGCGCCCGGACGTTATAAAATGGCCCATTACGCTTTCGCCACCGCCATCATGAACCTGGGCTTTATGATCCCTTCCATGATCAGTGGTTATATCAGTGACTGGCTGGGATACAAACTCTTCTTTTTATGGGTACTGGTGGCCACTATCCCCTCTTTTCTCGTCGCCCGTCTGGTACCCTTTAAAAAAGTAAGTACGGAAGGAATGTAAAATGCGTTACGGTTACTTTGACGACAAAAACAGGGAATATGTCATTGAACGGCCCGATATACCCGTATCCTGGACCAACTATCTCGGCGTTAAGGATTTTTGTACCGTCATTTCCCACAATGCGGGCGGTTACAGTTTCCATAAGTCTCCCGAACATCATCGTATTACACGCTTCCGGGCCAACGCCATCCCTTTGGATCGCCCAGGACATTATGTTTATATACGCGATGATGACAGCGGCGAATTTTGGTCCGTTTCATGGCAACCGGTGGGCAAGGACTTCAGACAGGCTCGCTATACCTGCCGCCACGGTCTGTCCTACTCCCGGTTTCAGTGCCGGTATCGTGGCATAGACACCGAACAATTAATGTTTGTTCCACTTGAGGATGATGTGGAATTGTGGGACATCCGTTTACGAAACCTGACGGACAAACCGCGTCGGCTAAGTATTTTTTCCTATGTGGAATTCTCCTTCCACCATATTGAAATTGACAATCAAAACCTGCAAATGAGTTTGTATGCCGCCGGTTCATCCTATAAGGAGGGCATCATTGAGTATGATTTTTTTTATGAACCGTGGATGTATCACTTTTTCACCGCCGATTTTGAACCAGATGGTTATGACACGGTTCGCGATGCCTTCATCGGAAAATACCGGGATGAGAGCAATCCCCTTGGCGTTGAAAACGGGCGGTTGCAGAATCAAAGCGCGCTGGGAGGTAACCATTGCGCCGCCCTGCACAAAAGAATAAATCTGGCCCCGGGTGAGGAAAAACGCATGGTGTTTATGCTCGGCGTGGGCTCCCGAAAAGAAATGGGATATGCCATGCGTCGTAAATACAGTAATTTTCAGGAGCTGGATAACGCCTTTCTTCGTCTTCAGGACTATTGGGACAAAAAGCTCTCCGTGCAGCAGTACGCCACACCTCATCCCGGACTGAATACCATGATCAACACATGGACCCTTTACCAGGCGGAAACCTGCGTGGTCTGGTCACGTTTTGCTTCCTTTATAGAAGTGGGCGGCCGGGTCGGGCTGGGATTTCGTGACACATCCCAGGATATTATGGGCGCGGTGCACAGCAACCCGGAAAAAACAAAAAAACGCCTTTACCAACTATTAAACGGCCTGACACGTCAGGGATACGGTCTGCATCTTTTTGACCCGATTGTCTTTGAAAAGAATGAACCTAAAAGACCGGATATAAAGCTGCCCACAGTCGTGCCCACCCCTTCCGCTGAGGAGTTGATTCACGGATTGGAAGATGTTTGTGCCGATGACGCTCTCTGGCTGGTGGCCTCGGTATGCGCCTGGGTCAAGGAACAGGGGCGAATCGACTTTTTTGATGAGATCGTCCCCTATGCAGACGGCGGAGAGGGAAGCGTTTATGATCACCTGAAACGCATTCTTGACTTTTCCGCCGAGCACATCGGTTTAAACGGTATCTGCCAAGGCTTGCGGGCCGACTGGAACGATTGCCTGAATCTGGGCGGAGGTGAAAGCGCCA
Source organism: Calditrichota bacterium (assembly GCA_003696775.1). Taxonomy (GTDB): domain Bacteria; phylum Calditrichota; class Calditrichia; order Calditrichales; family J004; genus J004. Next base: position 5,105 of record RFFS01000176.1, on the reverse strand, counting down.
TGGTTTCCTTCATGCATCACTGGGCTTTGACTCTCTTTATTGAAGCTGCGGATTTTTTAGAACGCCACGAAGACGTGCTATACTACCGCACCCTGGCCGAAAAGGTAAAAAAAGCCTGTGAAAACCAGCTATGGGACGGCAACTGGTATATTCGTGGATTTACCCAATCTGGCCGTAAAATCGGCTCGGCCGCCAATAAGGAAGGCAAACTGTTTTTAAACGCACAAAGCTGGGCGGTCATATCCGGCATTGCACAGGGGGAACGCGCCGCTTCGTGCATGGATGCCGTGGAGAAACATCTGTATTCTCCCTACGGCTTGCACCTACTATGGCCGGCCTATTCCCAACCCGATGATGACATAGGTTATGTTACACGTGTTTATAAGGGTGTAAAGGAAAACGCTTCCATCTTCAGTCACCCCAATCCCTGGGCCATTATTGCCGAATGCCTGCTTGGCCATGGCAACCGGGCCATGAAATATTACGACGCCATTTTGCCCTACAACCAGAATGACCAAATAGAAATCCGTGAAGCGGAACCCTACTCCTACTGTCAGTTCATTATGGGCAAGGATCATCAACGTCACGGTCAGGCCCGGCATCCCTGGCTTACCGGATCGGCTTCATGGTTTTATGTCGCCGCGACCCAATACATTCTTGGCCTGCGTCCCGGATATGACAGCTTATTAATCGACCCTTGTATTCCGGCAGACTGGGATGGCTTTGAAGTGCAGCGGCAGTGGCGCGGCGCCACCTATAAAATTATGGTTGTGAACCCCTCCCATGTCGAGAAAGGCGTTAAGTCCGTTTACCTGAATGGCAGGGAATGCGCCAACCCTGTTCCGGTGCAAAAAGAGGGCAGCATCAACAATATCCATGTGGTGATGGCTGACAGGCCTTCCTCCGCAGGGTAATAAAAAAATATAATAAGAATCAGACATTAATTTGGAGCGTTCTCAATTTAAAAAAGAGAGATTGCACCGTAACAATTATATATGTAAGTTAGGACTCCGAACTAACCTATTTGAGGAAAATATGGCTAAGAAAAAAGTTGACCTGTCACGCGTGGAAGAAATAGCCCGTGCCGCAAGCGGCATGGAGCTGCAATATAAACCCACGGAAAAAATCCCCACTATTATCGTGGACAATTTCCCGGCATTGGGAAAGTTGACCGCCCTGCGTTTTCTGGAATGGGCCCAACAAAATCCCGGCGGCGTGGTTTCCCTGCCCACGGGTAAAACACCCGAGCATTTTATCAAGTGGGTGAATTTTTTGCTTAACAACTGGGATACCGCCAAAGCCCGGAAAATTCTGGAAGAAGGCGGCGTGGACCCGGCGCGTTTCCCAAAAATGGACAGTTTCCATTTTATTCAGATTGATGAATTTTATCCCATTAACGCATCACAGCACAACAGCTTCTATTATTATGTCAATAAATTTTACCTGAAAGGCTTCGGCTTCGATCCTGAAAAAGCGTTGCTTATCAATCCCAATGCCATCGGCTTGCTGGAGTATGAAACACTGGATGACATCTGGCCGGAGCAAAAAGTGGATTTGAGCCTGCGTTTGCGTTTACCCCATACCCCGCTCGAGGCAAAGCAAAAACGCGTGCTGGATGCCGTGGATCAGTTTTGCACCGAATATGAAAATAAAATCCGGTCACTCGGGGGCATCGGCTTTTTCCTCGGCGGTATCGGACCGGATGGTCATATCGGCTTTAATGTGCGCGGCTCCGACCATTACAGCACCACCCGCTTAACGCCCACCAATTACGAAACCCAGGCCGCGGCCGCTTCCGATCTCGGGGGGATTGAAGTCTCGCGTAACCGGCTGGTTATTACCATCGGTCTGCAAACCATCACCTACAATCCTTCCGCCGTGGCTTTAATTATCGCCGCGGGCGAAGCCAAGGCCAAAGTTGTTAAATCGGCCATTCAGTCCCCCCTGAGTAATCAGGTGCCCGCTTCCGTTTTGCAAAAGTTGCCCAACGCACGATTCTTTATCACCAAGGGCGCGGCCAAACTGCTTAACGAACGCAAATATTTCTGGCGGTCGCAAATGGAAACCTTCGATAATGAACAGATTGAAGCCATCATTACCGATCTGGCCTTATATAAAAACAAACGGCTGAACCAATTAACCAAAGCCGATTTTAACAGCGTGCGTTCCAGCAAGCTGCTTCTGGAAAAAACATCTCAAAGTATCCAGGATTTGACGGCTCTGGTGGAAAAAAATTATATCGAACGCATTCACAAATCCCTGGAAATACCGCGCGACACCACCATTTTGCACACGGCGCCCCATCATGATGATATCATGCTCGGCTACCTGCCCTACCTGGTGCGGCTGATGCGCGAGGGCAGCAACCGGCACTACTTTAACTATCTGACCAGCGGCTTTAATGCCGTTACAAACCGGTTTATGCTTAACGAGGTGGAAAATGCTCTGCACCACCTTAAAACCGATGTTTTTCAAAAGATGTTGGAGAACGGTTATTTTGATCCGCAAAACCGGACCTTCCGCGACCGCGATATGTATCAATATCTGGACGGTGTGGCTGCCAACAGCGAAGCCGATAAGCAGGAAGGATGCGCCCGCCGGCTGGTCCGCAATCTGGTGGAAATCTTCGACGAGGACGACCTGAATAATCTTGAATACCGCATGCAGGAACTGATCAACTACTTTAAAACCCAATACCCGGGCAAAAAGGATCTGCCTTACATTCAGCAGCTTAAGGGTATGACCCGCGAATGGGAAGCGGATATTCTCTGGGGCTATTTCGGTTTTTCCACCGAATCGGTTATTCACTCCCGGCTCGGCTTTTACAAAGGCGATATCTTCACGGAAGAACCGACCATCGAGCGCGATGTGAAACCAGTGCTGGCCCTGCTGGAGCGGATCAATCCCGACGTGATAACCGTGGCCTTTGATCCCGAAGGCAGCGGACCGGATACACATTATAAAGTATTGCAGGCTGTAACCGAGGCGCTGAAGTTATATGTAAAGAAAACCGGCCGCAAGGATATAAAAGTGTGGGGTTACCGCAACGTATGGTATCGTTATCATCCCAGCGAAGCCAATCTTTTTGTTCCGGTTACGCATAACACGCGCGCCATTCTGGATCACGCATTCATCAACGCCTTTGGTTCCCAGAAGGAAGCATCCTTCCCGAGTTACGAATACGACGGCCCGTTTAGCGGGCTGGCCCAAAAAATTCAGGTGGAACAATACCAAACTTTGAAAAAACTGCTGGGCCGCGACTATTTTTACAGCAACCGGGATTCCCGAATCCGCTCCACACGCGGATTTGTATTCCTGAAAATCATGGAACTGGAAGAATTTTATTCCGCCTCCATGGAATTAAGGAAAAAAACGGAAAACTTTTAATACCTCCTCCGGCAAGTGGAACAGAAAGCCCTGTGGTCAAAGTCTGGCGTGATCATGGGGCTTTTTTTCTTTTTCCAACCAAAACCCGCCGTATTGCGAGATAGCGCCATAATTTAAGCCCTGCCGCCCGCCCGGACTTAATGCGTTGTTCGCAAACAAAAATCGGATATGGAGCCGATTTTGTCTTGTATGGTGTGTATGGGATAGGCTATTTTACATGTCTTCCTAAACCGAATTTAACCGAAAGGGACGGACATTTATGTGGTGGCGGGATGTTATAAATCAAACACCGGAAATCATTGATCTCACTGATGACCAACAGGCGCAACAGGTTTATAAAACCGTGGACGGTCTGTTAAAGCGGATACCATCCCTGGATACCCTTGATCAACTCGAAGACGAACTTTGGGCTCATCCTTCCCCCCGCCACACATTTTTTCTGTTATGTCTCAAAATCGCCCGTTCCAAAATGCTGACCCGCACAATAAACGCCCCCCTGCGTGTTTCCATCGTTTTTGCCGTTTACAAAGAACACAACCGCTTGCGTGGCCGAAACGAACACCCGCACGGGGAGAATTTTATAATTAAGAAAGCCGAACAGTTGAATTACCTTTTCGGGGATATCCCCGGCGTTAACTGGAAACTATATGTAGTGGATGACGGCTGCCCGGAAAACAGTGGCCGTATTGCGCGGGAAATTGTTTCAGCTAATGGTTTATCCGATAAAATTGAAGTTTTATTTTTACAGGATGGCATCGACAAAGGCATCCCGCCTGTAAACAGACTCACATCAACACATGACAGTCAAAAAGGCGGCTCGATATTGTTTGGCATGGGGCAGGCGCTAAAGGAAAAGGGCTCCGGCACGCATATCATCATGTTTACGGACGCGGACCTCTCCACGCACCTTGGACAGGCGATGTTACTGATTCGGCCATTGCTGCAGGGTCAAAAGGCGGCCATCGCCTCCCGCCGGGAGCCAACATCCGTTGTTATCAAACAGGGAACGCGTAACGACCGGGGTAAGCTGTTCATCTATTTGTGGAAACGGCTTTTGCCCCGTTTAAATCGGATTGTGGACACGCAATGCGGCTTCAAGGCCTTCCGTTCGGAGATCATTCCCCATCTCATCCATGATCCGTTGGAATATAAATTTGCGTTCGATATCGAACTGTTATTAAAAACCGAATCCCGCTGGCCGCAATCCATTGAGAAAGTCCCAATCGCCTGGATTGACAGTGAGGCGGCCTCCACCACCACGGATTTGCAACCCTATCTGCCCATGCTTAAATCCATTGCCAAAATGTATCGTCGTTATGAAGAACCGCGTCCGGATGCCGACGGTTTTGCCCATTTTATCGAGATGTTGGATGAAAGCGCCTTTGAGTGTCTGCTTGGCAACATACCTCCGGCCATCCGGCAGGGAGACCCCGCCACGTTTGACACATTGAACACGGTTACCGTTAAGGATCTGGAAGAAGCCGCCGGGCGTTAGCTCTTACGGATGCAAAAAGATGAATTATGGTGTGGAAATATACCGGCTGGTTGGAAGGGGGGTGAGCGGAATCTTAGTGGTATTAGCTGACTAAATTTACCATCAGGATTTAATTCTGCTTAAGATTACATATTAGCATATTTTCATTTAGCATAGTAGCGGCAATACCTTTTAATACAGCAAGTGCTCTATGAGTGTATGCAAGTTTTTTAAAACCTTTTTT
>RFFS01000023.1 GCA_003696775.1 Calditrichota bacterium | reverse complement strand
TGGCCATGTTTCCGCTGCCTGCAGGCAGCCGGACGTTTATCGTGTGGCAGGGTGTGAAAATTGATGTGGAAACTTCCAACAGCCTGTTGCGAAAACAAAATGTTTTATGTAAATTCATCTGCTCCGATGCGAAAGTGGTGGAATTGGTAGACGCGCTAGGTTCAGGGTCTAGTGGGCGCAAGCCCGTGGGGGTTCGAGTCCCCCCTTTCGCACACCTTACAACCCGGTCTTTGAACCGGGTTTTTTTATAAATAGCCGCTCTTTTAACTTCATTATCCTTCCCGCCGATACTGTTTTACACTGTAAGATTATGTATATTTGTCTTTAAACCATTACAGACAAAATCACGATCATTCCAACCGAAAGGATAACGCCATGCGTAAGGAAAAAGATGCTTTAGGGCCGGTAATGGTGCCGGACGATAAATATTTTGGCGCGCAAACCCAGCGGGCTTCTGAAAATTTTAAAATCGGACAGGAATATTTCCCCAAGGAGATGATCCGTGCCCACGCCACGGTAAAAAAAGCCGCGGCCCGGGTGAATCGCGCCTTAAGCGGCCTGGACGCTAAAATTGCGGAAACCATCGAAAAAGCGGCCGATGAAGTGATTGCCGGAAAATGGGATGAACATTTTCCGCTGGTTATCTGGCAAAGCGGCAGCGCCACGCAGTTCAATATGAATGTCAACGAAGTCATCGCCAACCGCGCCATCGAGATGCTGGGCGGTCAAATAGGCACCAAATCACCGGTGCATCCGAATGACCATGTGAATATGTCGCAGTCCACCAATGATACCATTCCCACTTCCATGCATGTGGCCACGGTGATTGCCCTTAAGGAAAAATTGCTGCCGGCGGTGGCATATCTTAAGGAAGGTTTGGAAAATAAAGCGGACGCCTTTAAGGATGTGGTGAAAATCGGCCGTACCCATTTGCAGGATGCCACGCCGTTGACCCTGGGGCAGGAATTTTCCGGCTATGCCGCGCAGGTGGAAATGGCCGCGGAAGCCATCGAAAAATCGCTGGATCACCTGTACGAGCTGGCCATAGGGGGGACCGCCGTGGGGACGGGTCTGAACACCAAACCGGGTTATGACGCGCGTATGGTGGGGGAGATCAGCGCCATTACCGGACATCCGTTTAAAACAGCGCGCAATAAATTTGCCGGACTGGCCGCCCATGATGCCATCGTGGAAGCTTCCGGCGCCTTGAAAACCCTGGCCGCCGCCCTGATGAAAATCGCCAACGATATTCGCTGGCTGGGCAGCGGACCGCGCAGCGGCCTGGGCGAGCTGAATTTGCCGGCCAACGAACCGGGCAGCTCCATCATGCCGGGTAAAGTGAATCCCACGCAAAGTGAAATGGTTACACAGGTGGTCTGCCAGGTGTATGGCAACGATCTGACGATTGCCATGGCTGGATCGCAGGGGAATTTTGAATTGAATGTTTTTAAACCGCTGATGGCTTTCAATATCATTCAATCCATCAATATTCTGGCCGATGCCTGCCGCTCCTTCCGGGATAAAGCCGTGGACGGCATCGAGCCCAACATGAAGAACATCCAAAAAAATCTGACCAACTCCCTGATGCTGGTAACGGCCTTGAACAGACATATCGGCTATGATAAGGCGGCGGAAATCGCCCTGAAAGCCTGGCGGGAAGATAAAACCCTGAAAGAAGCCGGGCTGGAACTGGGCTACCTCAGTGAAGAAGAATTTGATGCCTGGGTACGTCCCGAAGATATGATCAGTCCGAGTTAAACAACCGGAATGGCATGATAAAGGGTGTGCCGGGCCGGCATGCCCTTTTTTTATTTTCCGTTTTCCCTGCCATGAGAACAGGCGGGCAAGGTTGGCGTGATTAAGCCCTTATTCATCCCGATTCTCATCATACCATTTAAAATGCACCAGTCCGTGACCGGTGCCCAACCAAAGATACGCCTCATCGGCCTGCACATGATACACACGGTTATCGGGCAGACCGTCTTCCGTGGTATATAGATACCAGTAATCCCGGTATGTGTCGTATTTCAGCAGCCCCTGGTCGGTGGCCAGCCAGAGGTTGTCATCCAACAGGGTCATATCGTACACATGCGGGAAAAAATTCAAATCCTGAAAGGAAAAGGAGCGCCAGCTATCGGTGTTGAGCGCGTAAAGGCCCACGCCAAAACGGGAAGCGAACCACAGAGTGTCGGAGCGCACGGTGAGCGCGGTACTGAAATTTGTGGAAACGGTGGATGCTTCCGGAATGTATCGCAGAGAATCCGTTTGGATGTTATAGCGGTAGAGTCCCTGATCGGTGGCGATGTAAAGAAATCCCCCGTCATGATACAGTTTGTTTACCGGGCGTTGAAAAAGTTGTTTGCGGCCGATGATTCGGGCATGGGGGGCGCCGTTTTTCCGGAAAAAGAGTCCGTTGGTCGTGGCGACAAACACGCCCTGTGTCACGGCTTGTAGATCCTTAACGGCATCGTCATTTAACGGCGCTTTCGAAAAATGCCGCCAGCTTTTTTGACGTTTGTCATAGGCAAACAGCCCGCGGTCTCCGCCAAAAAAGATCGAACGGCTGTTGCCGTCCACGGCATAAATGTGCGATGAAGTGATGGAAAGGGTAACGCCGCTGTAATAATAACGCCAGCTATCGCGCCCAGGATGATAACGGACAACAGAGGCCTTACGCGTATCATCGGTTGTGCCCGCTAACCAAAGCGCGCCGCGTGCGTCCCGATATATATCGCGAATGGTGTTAAAGGATGGTCCGCGGCGTTCAAAGCGCAGTTCATCGGTAACGAGATGGACGCGTCCGATGCCGGCGCCGTCGGTGCCCAGCCACAGGGTGCGTTGATAGTCCACCAGTCGATCGGTGATGCGGTATGCGTAGTTATTGTTATCGAGCAGGCGGCCGTCCTGAAAGAGCGTATAGCCTCCCTTTACAAACAGGCTGTTCAACACCGCCAGGTCGGGGCGGGCGTAGGGATCGCTGTTGCCGGTGTTACGCGGGGTGTGCGGCGCGGGCGCTTCGCCGGGGGCCGCCGGTGTCCAGTAACCGAATCCGCTGTTATAGACATCCGTTCCCGCCTCGCTAAAGGCGAAAAGCTGGTTGGAGTCCGGGTCGTAAACAATGCGCCGGATGTTGTTACTGCGCAGGCCGGTGGATGTGGTAAAGGGTGTTTGCCATTTTTGATCGTATAGATGATACCGCCAGATGCCGCCGTCGCGCGTGGCAAAGTAGATTTCATCCTGTCCCATGTCAATAGAGGTCACATAATCGGCGTTGGCGAAAGTCACCCAGTCGTCGGGGCCGTAATGGGCAAAGCGGTTAAAGGAGAAACGGTGCACCACCTGCGCGGCAAGGGTCAGTGACAAAATGAAAAGAAAGTGTAAAATCCTCATAAAAATCTCTTTTTCAATTGCTCGAACCGGTAACGGTTGTTTTTGTGAAATTTGACTTTAAAGTATTGATAACGCTCTTCGGGGCGGCTTTCCAGTATGGTGGCCCATGAACGTAACAGATGGTCCGGCGAACCATGACTGTAATCGGCTTTAATTTCGTCAATGATGAATTGTTCGGCAATGCTATTCAACAGTACCTTTTTAATCGCGTCGATGCCGATATGCCGCGCGGCGGAAATAAACACGGCGTCGGGATGTTCGGCATGCAATCGTTGCATCAATTGTGTGTCGTCAACGATATCCACTTTGTTGAATACGGGTATAACGATCTGATCTTTGAATTTCAACTCCTTGAGCAGATCGAGAACAACCCGGATGCGGTCTTCCACCATAGGCATGGAGGCGTCGATCACATGCAGTAAAATATCCGCCTCACGCGCTTCGGCCAGGGTGGTGCGGAACGAGGCCACCACCTGATGCGGAAGTTTACGAATAAAACCCACGGTATCGCTCAACAGCACGGGTGTAACGGGGTCAAGCATCAGTCGTTTAACACGCGTGTCCAGTGTGGCAAACAATTTATCCTCGGCGGTAACCCCCGCCCGGGTCAGGGCATTCATAAGGGTCGATTTACCGGCGTTGGTGTAGCCGATCAGGGCAACGCGTAAAAAAGCGTCACGGTTTTTGCGACGGGTCTGTTGTTGGCGTTCTATTTCCCGGAGTTTCTGCTTTAACCGACTGATACGGGTACGCACCAGACGGCGGTCGGTTTCCAGTTGTGTTTCACCGGGCCCCTTGGTGCCGATGCCGCCCACCTGGCGTGAAAGGTGCATCCATTGCCGGGTCAAACGCGGCAGGAGGTAGTTGAGCTGCGCCAGTTCGATTTGTGTTTTCGCTTCGATGGTTTGGGCGTGCTGGGCAAAAATATCCAGGATCAGTCCGGTGCGATCGATGACCTTAACGTTGAGCCGTTTTTGCAAATTGCGGGCCTGAGCCGGGGACAGTTCGTCATCAAAGATCACCAGATTGGCCTCGTCGTTTTCCAGAATATCGGCAATTTCGTCCACTTTGCCGCGTCCGATGAAATAGGCGCGGTCGGGTTGTTGCCTTTCCTGAAAAACCTGACGGCATACATGGGCCCGGGCGGTTTGGGCCAGCTCGGCCAGTTCCGTCAGATGTTCTTCCACTTCTCCCTTTTGATAATGCGAAAAACGTACGGCCACCAAAACAGCCCGTTCCCCGGATGTGGAATGTGACAGGGTGTCGTCGATCATACGCGCGGATTCTCCAGTCGTTTAATTATCCACATTTCCAGCGCCGCCATGAGCAACGCGCCGAGAATAAACCAGGTGGTCAGCTCCATGCCATAGCGCCGGCCGACAATCGCGTTGCGCCAGGTTTCCGATGTTATTTCTTTGAGGGAAACGCCCCAGGTTTCCGACGGATTAGGCGGACGGTTCCATTCTCCTGGTTCGGGATTGACAGCTTGCATATCCCATATTTTGGGGCCCGTTTGCAGAGTGTAAAAGCCCGGTTGGCGGCTCTGGGTAAAAAAGGCCCGCAGTCGGTTGCGCTGTGAACGCATGGTTACCGGATGAACCTGACCATCCGGCGCTACCACGGTAAAAGCCGCGTCGTTGACGGTCATGCCGGCCTCGAAAACCAGCTTGTCGCCCGGTCGGTAGCCGGGTTGGTTTCCCGTCCGGGGTGTTAACACCCGTAGCGCGAGAAAAGGGATGAAAAAAGTCTCCGCCGGTAAACGGCCCCAGTTAATGTTGAAATCAGCGCTGAAGAATGTCAGCCGGTTATGCTGAAAAGCGAAAGGGGCGCCATTGTCCCAAAACCAGGCCGGATGATTTCCCCTGAGCCGGTAATAGCGGTTAAAGGGCACCGTTACCGTGCGCGGGATGCCGCCCGGTGATTGAATGGCCGCCTGAAAGGCCTCTCCGGGGATATTGAGCGATATGAAACCCGGCGGCCGGATAAAATGAAAACCCTGGATCGGTGCCACGCCGCTGATTTCACGAAGGATTTGGTTGTATGAAGCGGCCGCGTTCCCCTGTGTGGGGATAATGACCACGCGTCGGTCGTTTTCCTGCCATTGACGTATGCGCCGCGTATCGGAATTTTTTAAATGCGCCGAAATATGTAACAACAGCAGATCATACCGTGTGGGATCGAACGTTTGCCAGCGATTTAAGGGAGTTCCGGTGATCGCGAACGATCCGGCCAGGCCTAAGGAGTTCAGGGCGGTTTGCATCACGGTATCGGGACGATCGAAAACATACAAAACACGTGTTTGTTCCGAAATGTTCAGAACAAGATAATAGTGATTGTTGGCGGTCAGATCGTCATTATCCAGCTCAAAATGCAGGGCGTGTGTGCCGCTTTGGGTGGGCACATAAGCAAACCGCACGGTGTCGCGCGCCTCAGCGGGCACGGTGACAAAACGACGGCTGACAGGGCGTTTATCAACGGATAAACGCAATTGAGAGGTTTTTTCATGGGTAGAACGATTCTTCAGCACCACATCAAAGGCGTAGGCCATCCGGCCGTTTACAATGCGCTGTCGGGTACGGACACTGTCGATGCCGAGGTCATCCGGTTGATAACCGGCCGCCACATCAATATGATACATGGCTGTGCTGTTTCGGCTTAAAAGCGTATCGGCATCGGGCAGGCGCATGTCGGAAAAAAGAAACACTTCCCGATAGCCGTTGGGGAAGGCTTTAAACAGGGAATCCGTTGCCGCGGCGATTTTTTGTATATCGGCGCCTTTGGTGCTCAGACCCACCGGCAGACGTTGCCCGGCACTCCCAATCCGTGTGGCCGTGCCGTTCGCGGCATCCACAACAAACACCCGGTCTTCCGGTTCGTAAAACGCGGATAGTCGGCTCGCCTGATGCAGTGCCTTTTCGAAATGGGTAGCGCCCCGGTCATAGGCGCCCATGCTCAGGGAATTGTCCACAATAATCACCGCCGTGGCCTGGCCGCTGGCGTCATCGCCCGCGGCAAGAATGATCCGTCCAAACGCCAGGATAAGTGCTAAAATCAACAATGTGCGCACCAAGATCAGTAAAATTTGCAGCAATCGCACTTTTTTAATTCGGCTTGCTTCAATAGATTGTAGAAATCGGACGGCGCTGAAAGGCAGCTTTTTGGTTTTGCCGCGGTTCAGCAGATGCAGTATCAATGGAATGAGCGCGGCGGCAAGTAAAGGCCAGATAAACGAATTGATAAAAGTTAGCATGCGGCTCCGTTTGTTAAAAAAGAGCGCCGGTTAACCGTAATGTGAATGTCGGAAACCGGGGCGGCGTTAAAGTAATCAATTTTGAGCAAAATGAACAGAGCTATTTCCGATTACCGGCAGGATGCATACAGCATGGTTGCCCGGTTTTACGACCGAATGATGGCCCATGTGAATTATGGTGTGTGGTGTCGCTGGCTGCAACGTGTTTTTGCCCAGGCGCGTCGTGATGTGAAAGATGTGGCGGATATCAGTTGCGGGACGGGGCGGCACCTGGCGTTGTTGGAAAAAGCCGGTTATGCCTGTTACGGCGCGGACTTTGCCCTGCCCATGCTGCAACAGGCGACGCGGCACAAAACGTTGCAGGGCCGTTTATGGCAGCAGGACGCCCGTCACTCCGCCGTTCGGGCCGCCTCCTTTGACGCGGTGATTATGTTATTCGATTCCGTAAATTATCTGTTGGAAGCGGAAGATGTGCGTCAAACCCTGCAACAGGTTTACGACAGTCTGCGTCCCGGCGGCCTGTTTGTTTTTGACACGGTAACCGAATATATGATTGTCACGCATATGACCGATTATTACGAAACCAACACCTGGGAAGATGTGGCGTATGAACGGCGCAGTTATTACGATGCCGACAAACAATTGCAGCACAATGATTTTTCCATATTGAAAGACGGCGCCCTGTTTAAGGAAAATCATTGTCAAAGGATTTGGAGCCATGAGGCGATGATGGCCTTTATTGACGATTCCCCCTGGGATATGCTCGATATTCAGTCCGAATTTAAAAGAAAAAAAATCGGCCCCAAAACCGAACGCATACATTATATTTTATTAAAACGGTGATGCCCTGGTGGATGCCCGTTCCGGAGGGAGAACGCCCGGCGTAAGCCCTGAGAAAAACTTATGAATGTAGTATGATCGAATTTTACAATGTCAGCACCCGTATCCGGGAACAGATGATATTAAAAGATGTCACCTTTCGGCTGGTGAAAGGGGAGTTCGCTTTTTTAACCGGCCCGAGCGGCGCCGGGAAATCCACTATTCTCAGGCATATTTATATGGACGTGATGCCCGATCAGGGCATGGTGATTGTGGAAAATTATAATTCCGCCAAGATAAAGGAAAAAGAAATTCCGATGTTGCGCCGGAAAATCGGTGTTGTGTTTCAGGATTTTAAATTGTTGCCCGACCGCAATGTGTTTGATAACGTGGCTTTTGCCTTGCGGGTGACCGGTGTGAAGGGCCGGGAAATCCGCCGCCGGGTCATGCGTGTTCTGGCCGAGGTGAATTTGGGACACAAACGCAATCAATACCCGGCATCGCTTTCCGGAGGGGAACAGCAGCGGGTGGCCATCGCCCGGGCTATCGTCAACAACCCGTTTATCATCCTGGCCGATGAGCCCACCGGAAATCTGGATGCCGCCACATCCCTGGAGATTATGCAGATTTTGGAAAAAATCAACCGACAGGGCACGGCCATACTGATGGCCACCCATTCCCAGGAAATATTGGAAACTTTTGGTCATCGCCGAATAATTGTGCGTGACGGAGCGTTGCGCCCATGAGTTTTTGGTTCACCATACGGGAGGGTTTTAAGGGCTTTCGGCGCGCGCGTCTCTCCACATCGCTTACCATTATCTCCATCTTTTTTTCCCATCTGATGATCGGGCTGTTTTTGCTGGCCACGGTTAATTTCAGCCGTTGGGTGGATACCTTTAAAAACCGGGTGGAACTGGAAGTGTTTTTGGAGCCGGGCGCCGATGATAATGATGCACAGGTATTGGCCAGGCAGGTGCGTGCCATGCCGGAAGTGGAGCAGGTTCGCTATATCTCCAAAAAACAGGCCGCGGAACGGTTTGAAAAAGAGTTCGGGCGTAGTGTGTATGATGTTTTGCAAAGCAATCCCTTGCCTACCTCATTGATTGTCCACCTTAAACCGGCTTATCGTAACGCTTTGTCCATCGACCGGCTGGTGCGCCAACTGAATAAGATGGAAGATGTGGACGAGGTGGTCTATCCGCAACGGGTGATCGCGCTGATCGACCGGTATCTTAATGTGGTTTATATCGGCGGTGTAACCGTTTTGCTGTTGCTGTTGATCATTACTTTTGTGCTGATATATAACACCATCCGTTTAACCATTTACGCCCGGCGGGATATAATCGAAGTGATGAAGCTGGTGGGCGCGACAAAACGCTTTATAAAACGACCTTTTCTCATCGAAGGGCTTTTGCAGGGCGCTATCGGCTCCGTTTTGGCTATCGGCGCCGTGTGGGGCGTTTCCTTATTGATACGGGATCATCTGTACAGCGGGTTGTTGCCGGTGGGCACGCCGATCTGGTCATTGCTGGTTTCCGGTTTGCTGATCGGTTATATTTCCGCGCGTTTCAGCGTGGCCAAGCATTTAAAAGAGATATAGCCGCCGCGGCTGTCGCTCGCACCGGAAGGTTTCTGTAAAAAATCAAACCGTTATCCCCGTTCGGAAGATATTTTGGGAAAACACACCCGGGTGCCCGGGAAATCCGCATGACCGCCTCCTTTATAAATCTTGATTGTTCAAAAGAAGATGCCTAAATTACCTATCTTTTGCATTTGGTAACGACGGCTCGTTAAAACCATCTAAACCTTTGCGAAAATATAATCATGGAGAAACGAAAATGACTGAAATCAAAATAGAAGAAAAGAAAAATTCCGGCGGCAAGAAAAACGATGGCAGCAAAAGTAAAAGCCGTGAAAGCAAGCAAACCCGCGAACTCCGGAAAAAAATCGAGCAGCTTGAACAGGAAAACAAAAAATTGCAGGATGATGCCGGTGCCCTGCGGGATCAGTTGCTGCGTAAAGCCGCCGAATTCGATAATTATAAGCGTCGCACGGAACGTGAATTTCTGGACAATATCCAAAACGCCTCGCAGGAACTGATTGTGGAGCTGCTGCCGGTAATTGACGATCTGGAACGCTCCATTGCCCACGCCCGCGCCAATGAACAGGACGCGCCCATGTTGCAGGGTGTGGAACTCATCTATAAAAACCTGATGACATTGCTGGAAAAACGCGGCCTGAAACCGATTGAAGCCATCGGGCATGAGTTTGATCCGGATAAACATAATGCCCTGATGCAGGTGGATTCCGATCAATACGACAGCGGCGTGGTGGTGGATCAGCATGTTAAGGGATATACATTGAACGACAAGGTAATCCGTCACGCGCAGGTGATGGTAGCCAAATAAGGGTAACCGTTGTATGAGTAAAAGAGATTATTACGTCGTTCTCGGTGTCGAGCGCACGGCCACGATCGAAGAAATTAAAAAAGCGTACCGCAAAAAAGCCATGAAATATCATCCCGATAAAAACCCGGGTGATAAGGAAGCGGAAGAAAAATTCAAGGAAGTGGCCGAGGCCTATGCCATTCTGGGTGACGAAGAAAAACGTCAACGGTACGATCGATATGGTCATGCCGGCGAACAAATGGGCGGCGATCCCTTCGGCGGGTTTGGCGGTGTGGACCTCTCCGAGGCGTTGCGCCAGTTTATGGAACAGGGCTTTGGCGGCTTTGGCGATATCTTCGGTGGCGGGCAATCGCGCCGTAAGCGCAACAGCCGAAAACGCGGCGCGGACCTGCAACTGCGTTTAAAGCTGGATCTGGAAGAAATAGCCACCGGCACCCGTAAAAAAATCAAAGTGAATAAAAAAATCGTCTGCGAAACCTGTAACGGTTCCGGCTCCGCCCGTTACAGTAAAACCGTGGAATGCGCCTATTGTAAGGGCAGTGGAGAAATACGCCAGGTTTCCCAATCCCTTTTCGGGCAATTTGTCAATATTCAAACCTGTCCCAAATGCAATGGTGAAGGACAGGTGATCGAAAACCCCTGCGCCACCTGTGGCGGCGAAGGCCGGGTAAACGGAACCAAAACCATCGAAGTGAATATACCGGCCGGGGTTAAAACCGGAAACTATATCCCCTTAAACGGTGAAGGTCATGCCGGATTGCGCGGCGGTACTCCGGGTGACCTGATCGTGCATATAGAAGAAAAACCGCATAAAATTTTTGAGCGACAGGGCGACGACGTGGTGTTGTTGCTGCCGGTATCGTTCATTAATTTAGCCCTGGGCGCCGAAATCGAAATACCGACGCTCATCGGAAAATCCAAGCTGACCATCGCACCCGGCACGCAAACGGGAAAAATATTGCGCATGCGCGGCAAGGGCATTCCGCATCTGAACGGTTCCGGCATAGGTGACCAACTGGTGCAGGTACAGGTATATATTCCGGAACGACTTTCTTCGCGGGAAAAAGAAATTTTGAAGGAACTGGGCGAAAGCGCCAACTTTTCGCCGGATGAACATGCCAAAAAATCCATGTTTCAGAAATTCAGGGATGCGTTAAACTTTTAATTTCAGCATGGGAGATCCCCACCATGTCTGTTAGCAAAAGTGAAAAAAGAACGCTGCTTGTGGCCGGCCTGATTCTGGTTGTTTCCTATGGCGTGCAATGGTGGATGCCCCATCATATGGATTACGATCGCTTCGATTACCGCCCCGCCGATAGTTTATTCAATGTTCTTTCCACGGATACGCTTGTGGCACCCCGGTCGTTAAAGGAAGCGGATAAGCGACAAACGGAAACGCTTACGCCGGGCAGCATCGATGTGAATACGGCCACGCGGAGCGAACTGGTGCGTCTGCCGAAAGTCGGGCCGGTTACCGCGCAAAATATCATTAATTACCGCAGGAAACACGGCCCGTTTCCCAATGCCGAAAGTTTGTTGAAAGTAAAACGCATCGGTCCCAAAACCTTAAAAAAAATCCGCCCCTACTTAAAATTTAACCCAACTTCCGGAAACTGATTATTGTTATAATTATAAGTTTTTTCTATATTTACCTTTTGCATTCATTTTAAAATGAGAAGACTGATTTATGAAACGTCGTATTGTTATACATGCCGACCGGCCCTTAAAACTTACCCAGTCAAAATCCGAACGGGACCTGATACGTTATTTAAGCAATGAAATCATTGGGGTCATCGATCCGAAAAACGCCGGGAAAACCACCGGGCAGGTTTTGGAATGCGGCGGCGATATCCCCATCACGTCCTCATTTGAAGAATTGATCGAGCAAAAACCCAATTACCTGTTGATCGGCGCGTCCGGTTTCCGCGGTGAATTCCCCATGGAATGGTATCCGATGGTTATCAAAGCCCTGCAAATGCGTGTTCATATTCTCAACGGATTGCATCAATCGTTGAATGATGTGGTCGAGTTTGAGTTGTTATCCAAAAAATATAAAGCGCGCATTTACGATTTGCGCAATCCGGGTGAAAAACCGATCAAATTCAAAAATACCGTGGACAATATGCAGTCACGTCGCATCTTCATCGGCGCGCTTAACCCGCTGGGCGTGGAATTACCCGCCATGATGCAAATGCTGCGTGCCTTGCATAAACAGGGTGTTTCGGCGGACTGGGTACCCACCGGTCTGGCTTCCACATTGATCAAGGGAAAAGGCTTTGTAGCCGAGTCGATGATCGCCGATTTGATTTCGGGTCATCTGGAAAATCATCTATTGGAAATGGATCAAAATTTCCGGTACATATTTATCGAGGGGCAGGGCTGCCTGAAAGACCCCATGCGCGCCGGGGCGTTTGTTAACCTGTTGCATGGCGCCCGCCCCAACGGTGTGGTATTAACAGCCGGTTTGGAGAAAAACCGCGGTACCGACGAAATTCTGGCTTCGGTAATCGATTTTAAACGCGTTCTGCGCAGTGTAAAAAAGGCGCCGTTGTTAGGTCTGGCCCTGGCTACTTACGGCCTGAAGGATGCCGAACGGGAAGAGGTTTTCAATGTGCTTAACGAGGCCTTGGAAATACCCGTCTTCGATCCCTTCGCGGTCATCCCCGACAACGTTCTGACACAGGTCAAAACGATAGCTTAAAAGGGTTGGTCGAAAAGGATGGCTCCGGCCAGTTTTCGGGCCGCGGCTTCGCCCTTCCAGGCGCGTACAAGAGTTAAGGCAAAGGGTATGGCCGTTCCCACTCCGCGACCGGTTATAATACGGCCGCTGCGCACCACCGGCTTTTCCAGGTACCGGGCTTCCTTAAAAACAGAGGCTTCCGATGGATAACTGGTGATTGCGATGCCGCTGGTAATGCCCGCCTTATGCAGTACCGTAGGCGCGGCGCAGATGGCGGTTACAAAACACGACCGTTGATAAAAATCTTTTACCAGCGCCACCACCCGGGGGTCTTCT
>RFFS01000022.1 GCA_003696775.1 Calditrichota bacterium | reverse complement strand
CCCAGGGTGGTTTTTACCGTACGGGCCAGCAGGTCGATGCCTGTCTTCAGTTTCCCGTAGGCCTCGGTATCAAATATGATTTGTTTGGCCATAATTCCTCCTGATTTCGTATGTAAATTATCTCGTTATTATTTATTGCAGAAAGGGAATTTACACAGAAGATATATACTTTTCAACTATCGTCCACATGGTTATAAAAACATCGGGCCGGTGCCGGGAGCTGTGACGATTTCGACAATTTGCCGTAATTATGATCATTTTCTGTAAATGCTCTTGTTTTTCATTTAAACATAGTGTTATCTTTTTTAATCTTAGATAAACTTTTCACAACCATTTATCGGAGTGCAAAATGTCTTTTTCGCATATAAAATTGGAGATCACCGACACCATCGCCGTTATAACAATTAATCGCCCTAAACAACTCAACGCCTTAAATCATGCCACCATCAAGGAATTGGACGAAGCTTTACAATCATTGGAAGCCAATGCGACCGTGCGTGGCATTTTACTGACCGGAAGCGGTGAAAAGGCCTTTGTTGCCGGCGCGGATATAAAAGAACTGGCCACACTGAGCCCGGTGGAAGCCAAGGAACTTTCACGTTACGGGCAGCAGGTTTTCGGACGGTTAAGCTCAGGGAAGCAGATTTCAATCGCATTGATAAACGGATTTGCCCTGGGAGGTGGTTTGGAACTGGCCATGGCCTGCCATCTGCGCATCGCCGCGGAGCATGCCCGGATGGGACAACCGGAGGTGAATCTGGGACTTGTTCCAGGATATGGCGGCACACAGCGTTTACCCCGTCTTGTGGGAGAGGGCAGGGCGCTGGAGTTGTTGCTTAGCGGTGAAATGATTGATGCCCGCCGCGCTTATGAAATAGGACTGGTAAACAAAGTGGTTGCCGCTGATCAACTGCATGACGCCGGCACAAAGATGCTGTCAACCATATTAGACAAAGGCCCCCTGGCGGTTGCATATTGTGTGGAAGCTGTCCGACAGGGGTTGGCCACTACTCTTAACAACGGTTTGGAAGTGGAAACATCATTATTCGGCATGGCGTTTTCAACCCGGGATAAGCAAGAAGGCACACACGCCTTTATGGAAAAACGTAAACCTGTTTTTCAGGGACGTTAAATGATCGTTGAAGATGTAAAAGTCATTGTACTGGCGCCCCGGGAAGATGCTTTTCAGCTCTATTGGGATGTGTTGAGCCAATTGGCTCCCGGCTATCAGCGGGTAGCGGATATCCCAACGTTGATACGGGCATTTTCCAAAACCAAATATGAAGTATTGCTAGTTCAGATTACGGCTTCTAACCGGGATAAAATGGAAGAGATGGCTAAGGGATTGGGATTGACAAAAGAAACGGTGATGATCGTCGGGGTTTATGAAGACAAGGCGCCGGAAAAAGAAGATTTATTCGATTTTCTGTTAGACAAAAGAGATTGTACCGCCTTACCTGTTGTTCACAATATCTTGCGCGGTATTCTGACCCTGGCCCAAAAGGTAAAAGCTCAAACCGATCTTTCCGCCATGTTGATCCATGATATGCGCTCGCCCATACAAAGCATCCTCAGTTACAGTGAATTGCTGAAGGAAGGTGTTTTCGGGCCTTTAAATGAGGGGCAGTTGCGCATTATGGAAAATGCCCTGAGACTCACCGACACATTGTTGGAATTAATGGCTCAACTGGGCGATGTTTTGCGCTTTGAAAATAAATCGCTGCGTATCCATCCGGAATGGTTGCCGATTAAAGTGCTTTTGCAGGATGTTATACAATCCATCTGGATACAGGCGGATAAAAAAAACATCAAGTTCAGTTTCAACGGCACCCAGGAAGGCCCCTTTGATGTCTTTGTGGACCGCATGGCCCTGTTTAGAGTGTTGAGTAATTTGTTAACCAATGCCGTTCAACACAGCCCGGAAAACAGTGTTATCCGCTTGAGCACGCAGCGTCAGATGGAAAACGGGCGCACGACCTGTTTTACGATTCACATAATAGACAGCGGGCCCGGCATAAAGGATGATGAAATGGATATCATATTCGATAAGTTTTATAAAGCGCGCGCGGGTGTTAAAAAAGGCGGTTTTGGATTGGGTCTGTATGTTGCCCGTGTGTATGTGGAGGCGCATAAAGGGAGCATCCGCGCCTACAACAACCGTGAGGGGGGCAGCACGTTTCAGATATCCATACCCGTCCCTGAAAAAAAGGTATAAAAAAAGGGTTCGTGATCTGTTCACGAACCCTTTGACATTTTTTGTACTGAGGGCGGGACTCGAACCCGCACGGGCATCTCGCCCACTACCCCCTCAAGATAGCGTGTCTACCAATTCCACCACCCCAGCAAAAAACGTTTTATTTTTCTGAATTATTAGCCGGTTCCTGATTCGGTTGTTGCGTTTGCGGCTCAATGGGCGCTACCGGTAAATCCGAAGCGGGTACGGCCTGTTGCTTTTCCATTTGCTTTTGAATAAGGCTTTTTTGAACCTCTTCTGTTTCGCCTTTATAAATGATGCCGATCAGCATGGCTAACAAAAGATATGCCGTGGCCAGATAAGCGGTGGTTTTACTGAGAAAATCTCCAGCGCCACGTCCGCCAAACATGCTTTGCCCGGCCATGCCGCCGCCAATGGAACCGGCCAGTCCCTGACCTTTGCCACTTTGCAGTAAAATGACCACAACCATTAAAAAACTTAACAATACAAATAAAACAACCAAAAAGGTGTACATTCGGTTTCGTGCTCCTGTATTTTGCAAAAGACTATAATTTAGCGAGATAATTTTATTGGTGCAAATACAAAACGCATTTTAACCGACTAAAGTTTCCGCCGTCTGGATGATCGGCACAAATGTTTCCGCCTGTAAACAGGCGCCGCCAACCAGGGCGCCGTCGATATCGGCTTGTTGCAGCAAGGCTTGCGCATTGGCCGGTTTCACGCTGCCTCCGTAAAGAATGCGACAGGCACGGGCCACTGCTTCACCATGTGATTTTTCAATCATCCCCCGGATCGCGGCATGTACTTCCTGCGCCTGTTCCGGTGTGGCGGTTTTACCCGTGCCGATGGCCCAAACCGGTTCGTAGGCTATCACAATGGATGCAAAGGAAGAAGCTGCAACACCCCGGAAGGCGCCGTTTATCTGCCGGCTGATCACATCCATGACCTGTCCGGCCTCACGCTCTTCGAGTGTTTCCCCTACACATACAATGGCATGGAGATCGTTTTCCAACACGGCCAACAAGCGTTTGTTAACCGTCTGGTCGGTCTCTCCAAAATATTGACGCCGTTCGGAATGCCCTAATATTACATGGCTTACACCGCAGCTTTTAAGCATCCCGGCGCTGATTTCTCCCGTAAAGGCGCCCCGGGCCTCCCAAAACATATTTTGGGCGCCCAGTTGTACCCGACTGTCTTTGATTACATTCCCAACTTCCGAAAGAGCGGTGTAAGGCGGGCATATCACGATTTCCGTTTGAACAACGGAAGTGGTTTTAATTTTAATCTGATTCGCCAGTTGCAGGGCTTCACTGTTTGTTTTGTGCATTTTCCAGTTACCGGCAATCATCATGACACGCATGGTTTTCTCCTTATCATTTGTCGGTTAAAGCGGCAATACCGGGTAATTCCTTCCCCTCAAGGAATTCCAGCGAAGCACCGCCCCCGGTGGATATGTGGCTGAATTCCTCCTCCATGCCCAATTGGCTGACTGCCGCGGCGGAATCGCCTCCGCCCACTATGGTCACAGCGCCCTGGCGGGTGGCCTCGGCCATGGCCCGGGCAATCTCCAGTGTACCGGTGGCAAACCGGGGCATTTCAAAAACACCCATCGGGCCGTTCCAGATGATGGTACGGGCTTTTTTCAGAAGTGCGCCAAATTGTGCACACGTTTCCGGGCCAATATCCAATCCCATGCGATCCGCCGGAATGGCATCGGCCTTTACCACCGATGTATCGGCATCGTTGGCAAAGCGATCGGCCACGACCACATCCACCGGTAAAAGCAATGTGCTGCCCTGTTCCGTGGCACGGCGCATCAAGTCGGCCGCTAGTTCCACTTTGTCAGCTTCCAGCAGGGAAGCGCCGATTTCATAACCCCGCGCTTTATAAAAGGTGTAGGCCATGCCGCCGCCTATCAGCAGTGAATCCACCTTACCCAGCAGGTTTTCAATTACATCGATTTTACCGGAAATTTTAGCGCCCCCCAGCACGGCGACAAACGGTGCCTTCGGATGCTCAACGGTGTCGCCAAGATATCTCAATTCCTTTTCGATTAAAAATCCGGCCACAGCAGGCGAGAGCCATTGCGTGACGCCCACGGTGGAAGCATGCGCCCGATGCGCGGTTCCGAACGCATCGTTGACGAACAGATCGCACCCGTCCGCCAGAGCCCGGGCAAATGTGGGATCGTTTTGAGTCTCTTCCGAGTGAAAACGCAGATTCTCCAGTAACAGGAGCTGTCCGGTTTGTAATCCGGCTTTCAGCGCGGTAACATCCCCGCCCACACAGTCCGGGGCCATGATGACATCGGCATTTAACAACTCCCGCAGACGGTCGGCCACGGGTTTAAGGCGCAGCTTTTCCTTTACCTCGCCCTTGGGGCGTCCCATATGGGAACATAAAACCGGCCGGCCACCTTGTTCCAGTATATAGCGAATTGTTGGCAGGGATGCCTGAATACGCCGGTCATCGGTTATGTGGCCGTTTTCATCCAGCGGGACATTAAAATCACAGCGTACCAGCACTTTTTTATCTTTTAAAGTCACGTCTTTAACGGTCATTTTGGCCATGGTTCCTCCTTCTCCGCCAAAAAAAAGGCCGGATGGCACCGGCCTGATTTCAAAAGTTTTACAGTGACGCCAGTTTTTTCAGCATATCCACCGTACGGTTGGAATAGCCCCATTCGTTATCGTACCAGGATAACACCTTAACCATATTGCCTTCCATAACCGAAGTGGCCAGGCTATCAAATATACTGGAATGAGGATTGTCGATGATATCGCGTGAAACGATCGGGTCTTCGCAATATTCCATGATTCCCTTCAGGTCGCCTTCCGCGGCTTCTTTCATGGCGGCATTGATTTCTTCCACCGTTACATCACGTTCCAGTTCCGCCACCAGATCAACCAGTGAACCGTCACTAACCGGGACACGGATAGCCATGCCGTCGAGTTTGCCGTTCAATGCAGGAATGACCTTACCTACGGCTTTGGCGGCGCCGGTTGTGGTGGGTATGATATTTTCCGCGGCCGCGCGTGCGCGACGCAGATCGGAATGCGGCAGATCGAGGATGCGTTGATCGTTGGTATAACCGTGCACGGTGGTCATCAATCCGCGTTTGATGCCGAATTTTTCATGCAGTACCCTGGCCAGCGGCGCCAGACAGTTGGTGGTGCAGGAAGCGTTGGATACGATCTTGTCCGAAGCTTTCAGCGTATCGTCATTCACACCCATAACCACGGTGTTGTCGATTTCATCCTTGGCCGGAACGGTAAGAACCACCTTGCGGGCGCCCGCTTCCAGATGTTTCTCGATTTGCGCGCGTTTGCGGAAAACCCCCGTGGATTCCACCACCACGTCAATATTCAGGTCGGCCCAGGGTAGCTCGGCCGGATCGCGATGGGCGCTCACTTTTACGCGACGTCCGTTTACAATCAGATCGTCCCCGTCCGCTTTCACTGCACCCGGGAATCGACCATGCACCGAATCGTATTTTAAAAGGTGGGCCAACGTCGCGGCGTCGGTTAAATCATTAATAGCAACTACTTCCGTTGCCGGGTCTTTTTCCATAACGCGAAATACCAGACGGCCAATCCGTCCAAATCCGTTTATTGCTATTCTATGTGCCATGAAAGTCTCCTTATTAGACGTTATACAGCGTTTAGTTGGTTGCGCCCTAACTGTGAAAGTTACCAAGCATATCCCAGCAAAGCAAACCAAACACAGGGCATAAAAATCACTAATCTTTTTGATAGTTTTGTTTAAGAAATGCCGCCTGCTTACGAGAATTAACTCCGTCCGGTTGGTAAAAAATTAACCACTATAACGCACAAAATACTATATTAGCGCCATTGTTTACTATCCCATTACGGAGAAATCCATGAAAAAAAGTTTACTTATCTTCGCCACACTCTTTTTAATCTTAAGTTGTGGCGGCTCCGGAAAACAGGAGAATGATTTAAACAAATTTACCGATGCCGATATGATGGCTCTGGCCGATACCTATTTCGAAAAGGGCGATTATGAGAAGGCCATTACCTATTACAATAAATTGTTGCTGGAATACCCGACTTCCGATCTGCATATCGACGCGCAACTGAAAATCGCCGAAGCGCATGGCCGGATGGATCAGTTTGAAGAACAGATGGATGTGTTACTCCGCCTGTTGCGTGAAAATATCATTCCGGAACAAATTCCACGGATTTATATTCAGATCGCCAAATTCTACGAACGCGCCGCTCAGTTTAATCCGGGTATCGTCACATCCGATTCCATGGATTATGCCAAAGCGTTGCGCTATTACAAGCAGGCGATCAAATACGAAGACAGTAAGGATACCTATGCCAAGGCCGAAGCTTTGTATCGTCAGGCGTTGGTCGAAGCCAAAATCGGCGCCATCAATAAAGCCATCGAACGCTATCAGCAAGTGCCGCAAAAGTTTCCCGACACACCGTTTAGCGTTTTGGCACAACTGAAATTGCGCGACCCGTCGGATGTCAGTGAACTAACCGTAACCGATAGCGCGCTGGCCGTGTATCGCTCGGAATTAGGCCTGGAAGCACCGGAAGAACCGGAAGCAACGGCACCTGAAGAACAAGCCGTGCCCGCGGACGCGCCGGAAGAAAGCAATGATAACGGTAGCATGGACCAAACCATCGATATGATTGAACAAAATTCGACCCGGCCGGATTCGACGGGCAGCGCGCCGCCGGATTCTTTGTAAAAAAAAATCCCTTTTCCCATACAAGGCAGAATTTCGATTCTGCCTTTTTTATTATTAAATTAAACAACTTAACGCAGATTCATGGTTATAGGCATCGCAACAGCTAATCCCGTTAAAATTCAAGCGGCGCGGGACGCATTTATTGAACTTCGGAAAACCTTCCCCATTGGTGAAACGGTGATTGAATTTCAATCAGGCACCGTGGCATCGGGTGTCGCCGATATGCCGCTCACCCGGGAAGAGATGATCAAAGGGGCGCGTCAACGGGCCGAGACTTTGTTTGAAGAAGGCGCTTATAACTGGACACTGGGCATGGAAGGCGGCGTTTTCCCTTTGGATATGGATGCGGCGGAACCGACACTCATGCTGCAAAACTGGGTGTGTGTGTTCAACGGCCGGGAAAGGTCATTCGGTTGTTCCGCGGCTTTGCCCTTACCCCGGTCATTCAACACGCCTCTTCTGCAAAACGGAGAAGAGCTGGCCATGGTGATCGATCGTTTTTCCGGGAAAAATGATGTGCGGAGCAGGGAAGGTGCTTTTGGAATTCTCAGCCGGGGCCTCTATAACCGTCGTCTGGCGTTTCAACAAGCGGTTATCAATGCCGTTATTCCTCTGGTAAATAATCAATATAAAGGAAACGAACATGGAATTGGATAAGAAGATCATTCGGCAATTGCCGAAAACGGATCTACATTGCCACCTGGATGGCAGCGCCCGTATTGAAACCATATTGGACCTGGCGCGCAAGCAGAATGTGACCCTACCGTCAAACGATCCAAAGAAGCTTAAGGAAATTTTGGTACCGGGCATCAACTGTCCCAGTCTGGTGGAATATCTGAAACCGTTCGATATAACGCTGTCCGTT
>RFFS01000175.1 GCA_003696775.1 Calditrichota bacterium | reverse complement strand
TTGTAAATATTTCTTTGCCTTTCCATCTTCTATCTTCCATGCAGTATTCTGGAACGAATAAAATTCCGACAAATACATTTTTCAGACGTCATGACTTTCTTAACATAAACAAATGGACTTAATCGGTTGTATTTATTGTAGTAAAACAATGTATTGGAACAATACTGAAATTTCGTTCACACCCCTTGTCTTCTATAAGTGATCATTTTTTGACCGCCTTTCCAAGACCTTATTATATGTATGTTTCCCGTTTTTTTCCCTCTATTTTTTTAGTGCAAAAAGACAGTATTGTTTTCTTTTCCTTTATCCCGGATGCGCGCGGTCGATAATACAAATTCATCAGCGCAAATGTGAGGTCTTGAATATGTTCACCGTACACAAGCAAAACAAAGCATCCGATACGGATATTCTTCAAAATGAAATTGAATCCTTGATTGATCGACAACGGCAGCGTACGATGTGGGTGCAATGGAGTGTATGGGTATTGCTGGCGATCGTCTTTTTATTAACCACCGCCCAATTTACAAGCACGCTGACACGTTGGGTGCATAACACCATGATGTCCCCCCTTGAGCGCTTGCGCATGGAACAAAGCCGGGCAATAAAACAGGCGGCTCTGAACCAACTGATAACTCCGCCCGATTTAGAGCATATCCGTCAGGTTTTGCATGAAGTCAATTCGGATTTTTACGGGTATAACCAACCCAAAAATGTGGAAACCTTTTTAACCGCCTGGGCCGGATTTCCGGAATTGGATAACAATGACCCTTTTCATCTGGATAGGCCGTTTCCCGGAAATCCTGCGCAAAGCTGGCGGCAATGGTTGCTGGATAAAACTAAACTGTCCGATACGTATGGCGGCTATTATAATCCCCGCTTTGAGACGCTGGAAAAATGGCAAGCGGCAACAGTTGCCCAGTTAAATACTGTGTTAAACACGCCTTTGCCTCAACTTTTAAGCGATTCTCTCAGTCGAACTCTGCGCCGTTTACCAAAATCTTACGGTAAGCTGAAGGCTTTGTTGACCTTTGAATTGGTGCAAAACGATCACTTTATTGAAGCGGAACAGGCCTTGCAGAAAAGGGTGGATGCTCAAAAACTTGAAAAAGACGCCCGGCTGGCTTTGCTGGCCGTACAAGTGGCCCGTGATTTGGGTTTTAAACGACCCGCGCAATGGTACGGCTGGTTTAAGGGTAGTTATAAGGGAGCTCGCCTGATGAGTTATAAAAGCCGGGCCTCATCGGAATGGTCTCAGGATTGGAACACCTTTAATAAACATCTGCTTGCCGTAAGGGGTAGTGTACGCGCCTGGAGTAAAAACGACGACCCGGTGTTTATTTTACAAAATCCCTTACACATGCCGCTTCAGGCCAAATTTGTGGGGCGTTACGGCGCTCGTCGGAAAAATAACCAGGGGCGTTTATACAAACACCACGGGATCGATCTGAAAGCGCCCGAGGGGCAGCCTGTTTATCCGGTGGCCGCCGGTTGGGTGACGTACGTGGGTTATCAGGCCCGCGGGCATGGCAATCACATTCGCATCCGACATGATCATGGCTGGATGTCCGTTTATTCCCATCTAAAAAGCGACCGCTTATGGGATAAATTAAAGGCGCGTTTTAAGGAAGAAGGTCCTTTTTGGGTGGATACCAATGAAATTCTGGCCAGCGTTGGCACAACGGGCAATATCCCCGCCAATGATGCCCAATACGGTTATGCCCACCTGCATTTTGAGATACTGCGCAACGGTGTGCGCTATAATCCGGAAGATCTGCTGGCGGAACGCGTAACCCCGGTTGGATTTTGAACCGGCGGGTAAAAACTTCCCCGGTTTCGGAAATTCTTGCCGCCTGATGGGCTGTCCCTACATATATCATTTCCCTTTTTTTAACTTTGTAAGTTGTTATATATACAGAACTTAACTTCGTTCAATATTTTTTGGCACAATACTTGACCTTTGCGTGGTGGTAAAAAAAGCAAAGGAATGCCGACCCATGCAGTTAGAATTTACACGTCTCAAACACGCCATGATGAATCAGATGAATAACAATAACATCGTGGCCAATAACCTTTCCAATGTGAATACCACGGGATACAAGAAGGATAATTATTTCGCGACCACCCTGGACGAAAAACTCGATCAATATAATAAGCTCGAAGAATATACGGATTTCAGTCAGGGTGATTTACGGCAAACCGGCAATCCGCTGGATGTGGCATTGAGCGGACGCGGTTACTTTACCGTGGAAAGCGGCGATAAAGAGATGTACACCCGTAACGGTGCATTTCAACTCGATGAAGACGGTGTGTTGCGCACGCGGGACGGGCTGCCTGTCATGGGGCGTGGCGGCTGGGTGACGCTTTCTTCGGAAGCCGGGCCCATCAAGGATATTACCATCAATGAAAACGGTGACGTGTATGCCGACGGCAACTATATGGATACATTGTTAGTGTATGATTTTGAGAACCCTGATGATGTGCAAAAAGTGGGTGGTTCGTTGTACGCAGCTAAAAACCGTTCATCTATTTATGAACTGGAAACACCACATGTAAAACAAGGATTTCTGGAGGAATCGAACGTTAATCCGGCTCAGGAAATGATACAACTGATTGAAATCCAGCGTCAGTTTGAGAGTATGCAAAAAATGATTCGTACCCTGGATGACGTGTATCGCTCCTCGGTCAATAAAGTAGGTATTTATCGATAAAAAAGGAGTTTGACCATGCGCGCCTTAAAAACAGCGGCATTGGGCATGAGCGCCCAGCAAATGAATGTGGATATCATCGCCAACAATCTGGCCAACGTCAACACCAACGGATTTAAAAAATCTGCTTTGGAATTTCAGGATTTGTTGTATGAAACCATGCGGGTCGGCAACCGGGATGGCGAAAAAGGGCGGGAAAATCCGGCCGGTTTGCAGGTGGGGCTTGGTAACCGGGCCATAGCCAGCACGCGCGCCTTCAGCGAAGGTAATGTAACGGAAACCGGCAACCCTCTGGATATGGCCATAAACGGCAAGGGCTTTTTTCAGGTGGAAATGCCCGACGGCAGCTATGCCTATACCCGTGACGGTGCATTGAAAATCAATGCCGAAGGCCGTGTTGTGACCAATTCCGGTCAGGCGATTTTGCCTGAAATAACAATCCCTGAAAACGCGCGCAGCATTTCCGTATCCCAGGATGGCGTGGTGAGCGTTTTGCTTAACGGTGAATCGGAAGCGCAGGAACTGGGACAGATTGAACTGGTCTCATTTATGAATCCCGCCGGCCTGGAAGCGATTGGCGGCAATCTGTTTATCCAAACGCAGGCATCGGGTGACCCTGTTTACGGCGCTCCGGGGGAAGACGGCATGGGTAGTGTGATGCAGGGTTATCTGGAAAAATCGAATGTGGATGTGGCTGAGGAGATGATCAATCTGATTGTGGCCCAGCGCGCTTATGAAATGAATTCCAAGGCGGTTAAAACAGCCGATGAACTGATGAGTATGGCCAATCAGCTAAAGAGGTAATCGCATGAAACGCGTGCTGCTGTTGATTTTAGCCGGGATAATGTGGGTGGTGGCGGGCAATACCACTTCCCGTGAGCGTGTACTGGAAACGACCCGGAACTTATTTTGCCGGCAATGGAACCTGAATGCCGGCCAGGTGGTGGTGCACATCCGTAAATGGCCGCCGGAACTTAACCGTGTTCATTATGACGATTTGTCGGTTACATCTCAAAAAAGAGTGCTTAAACCAGGCGTGCAAACGGTATGGCTGGAGCTGTACTGGCAAGATCAACAGGTGCGTAAATGGCCGATGGTGGTGGATGTGACGGTGAAGCGTCGCGTGGCCGTGGCCGCGCGCACCATCCGACGCGGCGAAACGATTGGCGAGCAGGATATCCGTTGGGTGGAACGGGAAACCGGACGCGACTGGCGACAATACATCGCGCAGGGCTTCAATTGGCAAAATATGGAAAGCCGCCAAACCATAGGGGAAGGCAAGGCGATCACCCGGGCCCTGATCCGGCCCATACCGCTTATACACAGCGGCGAACGGGTAAAGGTGGAAGTGGGCGCCGGACGGTTGTCTGTTGAAACGGATGGGATGGCCATGGAAGACGGCACCGCCGGCAAACGGATAAAAGTACGTCTGAGTACGGGCAAAATTGTACGCGCCCGTGTGGTGCAGGCCGGTAAATTGCTGTTGCAGTAAAGGAGTGAGTCATGAAAAAAACCATTTTATTGTTGGGTCTGTGGAGCGCTCTGCTATCCGCTCAATCGCTTTATACGGATATCAAAGCCCGGCAGGTGGGCGATGTGCTTTCCGTGATGATTGTGGAAAGCGCCGACGCCCTGCGTGAATCCAAAAGCGCAAGCAATCAAAGCAGCAGCATGGATGTGGGCGCCAGGACAAGCGGGAATGTGACCTCTTTTTTACCATTGTTTGGCGCTTCCAGCAATCTGGCCACCGCGTTTAAGGATGATGACGGCACCCGGCAAAAAGACAAATTGAACGGCCGCATGACGGTACGTATTGTGGAAGTAACGGCCAACGGCATGTATAAAATAGAAGGGGAACGCACCATTAATGTAAACGGCGAAGAAAATGTGATGAGTCTGACCGGATTTGTGCGTCCCAGGGATATCACCACCGGTAACGCCGTCTATTCCTACAATGTGGCCGATGCCGAAATCATTTATAAAAAGGGCGGTATCACCAATCTGGTTAACGACGGTTTTTTCAGCAATACCTTTACCCGGGTCATCGGTTTGGGTATGATTGCCGCCGCCCTGGGATATTTATCTTTAAAATAGGTCGCCAGTCATGAAACGTATTTATCATAAAACACCGCTCATTGCCGGCCTTATTCTGTTGGCCCTGTCATTCATTCACGGACAGGTGCGCATCAAGGATATCGTCACCTTTGGTAACGGCATGCAAACCGATCTGGTGGGCTATGGACTGGTCGTTGGTTTAAATGGTACCGGTGACCGGGCGACATCCAACCGCGGTTCGGTGTTTACCATTCAAACCATCAGCAACATGTTGGAACGGTTTGGTATAACCGTGCCCAAGCGGCAGCTCCGCACACGCAATGTGGCGGCGGTCATGGTTACGGCTTCCGTGCATCCCTTCAGCGCGGTGGGTTCCCGTTTCGATGTGGTTGTTTCTTCCCTGGGCGATGCTACCAGTCTGGAAGGCGGGGTCTTATTACCCACACCTTTAATGAATCCCGCCGGCCAACAATTTGCCATGTCGCAGGGGCCGCTTTCCATCGGCGGTTTTAACGTGGAAACCAGCGCGGGCGAAAAGCTGCGTAAAAATCACGCCCTGGTGGGGCGGGTTCCCAATGGCGCCACTCTGACCGTTCTGCCGGAAAATCAGAATTTTGATGTGGGCAAACCGTTGAAATTGTTTTTACTGCAACCCGATTTTTCCACATCCAACCGGATCGCCCAGGCTATAAATCAGGCTACCGGCAGGGACAGCCTGCAATACGCGCGGGCCGTGGGCCCGGGTGTGGTGGAGCTGACCATTCCGGATTCACTGAAAAGCTTTCAGGGCGCCGTGTCCTATATCGCCTCCATAGAATCGCTGCCCGTGCAGGCCGATGTGGAAGCGCGGGTAGTGATCAATGAGCGCACGGGAACGGTGGTGGCCGGTGGCGCGGTAACCATAGGCGAGGTGATGATTTCTCATGGAAATCTCACCATTCACACACGTCGCACGCCGGTTATTTCCCAACCCAATGCCTTCAGCAGCGGTGGTAATACCGTAGTGGCCGAGGTAACCAATACCGTTGTGGATGAAGAACAGGCGCGCAACGGAGTGATCCGGGAAACCACTACCGTGACCGATCTGGCCCTGGCGTTGAATACTCTGGGGCTAAAACCCCGCGATATCATCGCTGTTTTTCAGGCTATCAAACAAGCCGGCGCCCTGCGCGCCCGGTTGATCATCAATTAGGAGAAAGACGATGCCCAAAATCATTGAAGTGGCCATGCCATCGTTACATTTCCCGCAAAATAAAACAGTGGACGATATCCAAAATCTTTCGTCTGCCGTGGAAGAAAAGCGCGATAAGCGCCTGCGAGAGGCCGCGCGTAAAATGGAAGCGCATTTTATAGGCCTGCTGGTCAAACAGATGGAACAAACCATACCAAGGGAAAATCACAAACAAAACCTGGTGAATATGATGTTCAGCAGGGTGATGGGTGACGCCATTGCCGAACGGGGCGGGTTGGGGATGAGCGATGTGATCTATGAATCTTTAAAACGTAAGGAAAATCCGGATTTAACGATATTGAATCAACTATCAGACACTCCGGTGATTGATCCCAAAATATGGATGGAAGAAGGGCAAGATGAATAGCAAACAAATGAATGAACTCTTTTCTCTTTTGCTGGAAGAGACTTCCACCTATGAGAACCTGGGCGAACTGGCTCGTTCCAAGCAAAAAGCGCTGGTGGATGGCGAGATTGTTAAAATCAATCAATACAGCGCCATGGAAAATGCCATGTTGAAGAAAGTGGAGCGCATCAGCACGGCACGCATGCGACTGGTGGATGAGCTGATGCCGCCGGAAGACGAGGCGGAAATTCATACGCTGAACGCGTTTATTGTTTATCATCAACTGGATAAACAGCCGGAATGGCTTTCCATGAAAGAACGCCTGGAAAATGCTGTGCGCAATCTGCGGCGCCTGAATCATGAGAACGCCATGCTGATCCAAACCTCGGTGCGCCTGATGCAGGATTTGGTAAACTGGTGTTATCCCAACGCCGGTGAAGATCATTCCATCTATACCCGGGACGGACAGGTGCGTACGCCGGATCATCCCGTTGTCAATTACGGAGCTTGATACTATGACGGTCACCGAGATACGCGCGGCCTGCGCGCCGTTGATGAACATCATCGTACAGGAAATTTCCGCCTACGGCTGGTTGTATAAGATGACCGTCCGTCCGGATGAAGACGGCTCGCTTGAGAACAGGGAAGAGCTGATGAAAACCGCCGCGGAACTGACACAGAAACGTAAAAGGATGACGCGGCGGTTATACAACGAATTGTTGCCTGGCGCCCCGGAAGAACCCACGTTAAGCGCCCTGATCGATTTGCTGCCCGCGCGCGATCAATCGCAATGGAAAAAGCTGCAAACGCGACTCAAAAATACTTACACACTGCTCAGCCGTCATTTAATAACCGATGCCCACCCGTCGATTAATCAAACAAGTGGTTCGGTGTCCGCACCATCTACCGAACAGGTTTATAAGACGGCTTTAATGGAAAGGTAAGCGTATGTCCATATCATCCATGTTTGAAATAGGCCGCCGTTCCCTAAGCGGTTATCGTTCCGCCATCGATGTCACAAGCAATAATATTGCCAACGCCAGCAACCCGGAATATACCCGGCGTCGCGTGGATTTGCGTAACCTGACGGTGGGTGCGGGTGTTTTGGGACGTATCGGCGCCGGCGTGGACGCCGTGGACCTGACACGCATGCGCCAAAAATTTGCCGAAAAGGCCTTGTGGCGTGAAAATTCAGATCTGGGCAAATTCAAGCAATCCGAATTCCTTTTAAACCAGGTGGAAAGCATATTCGGTGATACTTCCGAAGGTGGCATGAATAACGTTCTAAGTGAATTTTGGAATGCCTGGAATGAACTGGCCAATGATCCCGAGAGCGATTCGTTGCGTAACCTTGTACGCAACAAGGGCCAACTCCTGGCGGATGGTTTTCAACAGACCTATAACCGCACCGTAAGCTTTCAGAAAGAGATGAAGCCCGAAATTAACAGTATGGTCACGGAAATCAACCGTATTACCGGACAACTGGTTAACCTGAATAAGGAATTGCGTTTGAGTGACAACCCGGATTTGTATGACGCGCGTGACCGGTTGGTAAACGATTTGTCGCAATTGATTAAGGTGGATGTAAAAGAAAAGGATAACGGCGAAATCAGCGTTTATTCCGGAGGGCATATCCTGATGTCCGATACGCAACAGATGACATTGGAAACACAGTTTACCGATACAGACAACATACGGTCGGTGGCCATTGTTTTTGAGGACAGTTCCTTTGAACCGGAAATCGCCAGCGGTGAACTGGCGGGGATGATGGAAACCTATAACACCAAAATTCCCGAATATCTGGACAATCTGGATACGCTGGCTGCTTCCATTGCCGAAGAGGTAAATACCCTTCACAGCGCCGGTTATAATATTGCCGGTACCACGGGAGTGAATTTTTTTGATACCAACATCAGCGGTGCCGCCGATTTTAGAATGAACGCCGCAATCGTAAACGATCCGACCTTAATTGCCACACGCGGCGCGTCGGAGGAGGTGGGCAGCAACAGTGTGGCCGAAGCGATTTTTAATCTGCAATACACCACCTTTGTGGAAAACGAAACACCCGTCGCTTTTTATACCGACCTGCTTTCCACCATCGGTTCCGATGTGGAGAATGCCTCTTTTATGCGGGGCAGTCAGGAACTGATCGTGCAAAATCTTCAAAACCAAAAAGACCAGGTTGCCGGTGTTTCCCTGGATGAGGAAATGACCAAAATGGTACAATACGAACAGGCTTTTCAGGCGGCGGCCAAGGTGATCAATACCGCGGACAGCATGTTGGAAACCGTGCTGAATCTGCGTTAATACAGGGAAGTTAAGGAGAAATTATGCGTGTAACCCAAACCATGTTAACACGAAATTCCTTATACCGTCTTGCGCAACGCAAGCAAAACATGGATGATATTCAAAACCGCATCAGCAGCGGCCGCCGCATACAACGCGCGTCGGATGATCCGGCTGACTTCAGCAAGGCGCGCAGGCTGGAAACGCGCATCAGTCAAAACGAGCAATATCTGAAAAATGTGGAGTTATCCGAAGGATGGATCAATAACACCGTCAGTTTGATGCAGGCCTTGTCCGATATCGTTATACAGGCCAAGGACATCGCCAACCGCGGCGCCGACGGCCAGGCCGATAGTGAAATCCGCAGCACGCTGGCCAGTCAGGCAACATCATTGTTGAACGAGGCGGTGGATATCGGTAATTCCAAATATCTTGGCAAAAATGTATTTGCCGGTAGTAAAACCAAGGTCAGTCAGCCTTTTGTGCTCGGCGGAACCAACGGCACCACGGTATCGTATCTTGGTAACGATGTCCGCATGTCCCGTAAATATTCCGATACGGTTTCCGTGGAAATCAATGTCAGCGGACAGGAATTGGTGGATTCCGGCATATTCAGCGCCATGGAAAACCTGATTACGGCCCTGCAAAACGACGACGCTACGGCGGTTAACGCTACAATAGACGAATTGAAAACAGCCCAGGACAATCTTTTAAGCACCACCGCCGATATCGGTGCCCGTTCCTCCAATCTACGCCTTATTCGCAGCCGACTGGAACAATCCAATATCGATATGGAAAGCTTTTTATCCGAAGCGCGCGATGCCCGGCTGGATTATGAAATTGTCAATTTCCAAAATGAACAGCTTTCCTATCAGGCGGCGCTTCAGGTGACTTCCAAAACCATCAAGCTGAATATTATGCAATTTTTAGGTTAAGGAAATGATAAGCGAAACCCTGGCGCCGGAAGCGCCCGTTCACGAGGGCTATCGTTCCGGAAAGTATGCCCAGGCCATGGATTTCATGGGCACCCCCCATTTTTTATGCCACGCCGGCGGCTGGCTGATGGAACGGCCCATTAACAACACCCCTTATTGCGACCTGACCCACGCCTATCCCTTGTTTGATGTTGACAACTGGTCTGCCCTAAACAGAGAATGGGCGGCACTGGATCATGAAAAAACGGTAAGCGTTACCGTTGTCTGCGATCCCTTTGCTTCCGTCCCCATCGACACATTATATCAAATTTTCCCCGATCGGCATCAACCTTTCAAGATGCACTATTTTGCTGCATTGGATAAAGAACCCGCTCAATTTGTGTCATCGGGACATCGCTACAAAATCCGCCGTGCTTTGCGTGATGTACGCGTACGCATAGAAGAAAATAAAGAACTGTTTTGGGAAGAATGGTGCGCCTTGTACGCCAGCCTTATCGAAAAACATGGTATTCAGGGCGTGGCGCGCTTTACGCCCGATTCTTTCAAAGCACAGCTTACATTGCCGGATATGCATCTGATCCGGGCCGTACGGGGGGGCGAAACAGTGGCCATGCATTTATGGATCGAAAAAGGGGATCGTGTATATTATCACCTGGGTGCTTCCTCCGATGCCGGTTATAAGGTGCGCGCCAGCTATGCCGTGATGTGGGAAGCGCTGCATTATTTTAGGTCAAAAGGCAGTCGATTGGCTGTTCTCGGAGGTGTGGCCGGATTGCGGGAAAACCCCCGGGATGGCCTGGCGCGATACAAGCGGGGGTTTGCAACAGGTAAATTACCGTCCATGTTATGTGGTAAAATTATTAACCGCGGCTTATATGACCGATTAAGTAAGGAAAACGGCGTTGGGGAAAGCGCCTATTTTCCAAAATATCGCTTTAGGGCCACGGGAGAACATAGTGAGTAAATCCATTGAAAAGCAAGCCAATCCAAAACTAACCGGTTATCTGTCGGAACTGAATAATTTGCTTATTTCCACGGAAGTGGAAGCCATATCCCATGCGCCCGCCACGCCGCGTCATCCGGTGGTTTTTGTTGCAGGCGTGCCACGCAGCGGGGTGACATTGGTGATGCAATGGCTGGCGGCCTCCGGCTTATTCAGCTATCCCAGTAATTTGATCGCCCGTTTTTACAAGGCCCCCTATCTTGGCGCGCGTATCCAGCGCATGCTCACCGATCCGGAGTTGGCTGTACGGGGCGAGGTGCCGCTACCCGGAACAACAAGCGATGATTTCTTTATTTCGGAACTGGGGCAGACACGGGGCTTGTTCGCGCCCAATTCATTTTACTCTTTTTGGGATCATATATTCGGAATAACCCAAAAAAATGAATTTGCCATCGGAAAGGATAAGACCATTGATGTCGCTTATCTGCGATCGGAACTCGCGGCGTTTGAATCCGTATTGGACCGGCCGCTGGCCTTTCATGCTGTTAAGTTATATCGCCGTCTCAATTATCTAAAACATATATTGCCGAACGTCATCATTCTGTATGTTACCCGTAAGCCGCTTTACAATATGCAATCGTTATACGAGGCGCGCTTAAAGCAAAGCGGTAAGGCAACAGCATGGTTCTCCTGGAAAATACCGGAATACAACGATTTGTCCGGCCTTTCCCCATACAAACAGGTGGCCGGTCAATTCCATTACATGCGCTCGGAAATGGAACGTCAACTGGCCGATATACCGCTCGCGCATTATATCCCAATAGAATATGAAACCTTTTGTAAAAGCCCGGAGCGTACCTGGACGGAACTGAATAAAAGTTTCAATCATTTCGGTTTTACCCTGCATCGTGATTATACCGGTCCGCGACAATTTGTCGTCCATAATCGCAAACGACTCGATAAGGTTGTTTTGCAGCGACTGGCTGCCGCGTATTTTGCTTTGTCCGGTAAAAAAATATCCCTTTAACGCATTGTTGCGATGGAAAAATCTTCCCGCAAAGGGAAAATATTTTTTAGAAATAACCGTTTTTTAGACCGTCATGGCGGTTGTAAGCCTAATAATTGAGTTGGCATAAGATTTGAATAATTGAACCATAATTTAAACAAAGCAGGCCAACAGGTGCTTTACGAAAATACGGAAAAACAGATAAAACACGGACAGACAACGAAAGAACCGTTGTTGGTTACACGACCGGACCTGCCGCCGTTGGAAGATTTTTTACCCTATCTGGAAAAAATATGGCAACGTAGATGGCTGACCAACTCCGGACAATTTCATCAGGAACTGGAAGCCCGTCTGGCCGATTATCTCGGTGTGGGGTATGTGAGCCTGTTTTCCAACGGAACACTGGCATTGGTCTCTGCCCTGCAGGTTTTGCGGATCAGCGGTGAAGTAATTACCACGCCATACAGTTTTGTGGCCACCACCCATGCCTTGAACTGGAACGGCATTCAACCGGTTTTTTGTGATGTGGACCCGTTAACACTGAATCTTGATCCTTCCAAAGTTGAGTCGTTGATCACGCCACAGACCACGGCCATACTACCCGTGCATGTGTATGGCAATCCGGCCGATGTGGAAGCATTGGAACAGTTGGCCGATGTGTATGGACTGAAAATCATTTACGATGCCTGCCATGCTTTTGGTGTTACCTACAAGGGACAAAGCATTTTAAACTATGGCGATCTGTCGGTATTGAGTTTTCATGCCACAAAGATTTTTACCACCATGGAAGGTGGCGCCATAGTTACCAATGATGCCAAACTTAAAAAGCGTATTGATTATATTAAAAATTTTGGATTTGCCGATGAGGTAACGGTGATGGCTCCCGGCATCAACGGAAAAATGAATGAGATGCAGGCCGCTTTGGGTGTTTTGCAATTGGAACATATGCCCAGGCGGATCACCCGCCGACGGGCGCTTGCCGGGATTTACGCTAAAAAATTAAAAAACGTGCATGATGTGGAACTGTTGCATCGTCCGGATGATGTGGGACATAACTGGGCCTATTTTCCCGTTTTCATCGCGGAAGAAAAACGTGATATAGTTTATGAAGTTTTAAAACAGCATGGTATCTTTACCCGCCGCTATTTTTTTCCATTGATCAGTCATTTCCCTATTTACCGCGGACTGCCCTCGGCCTCGCCGGAAAATTTACCGGTTGCCGAAAGAGCGTCGCGCCGGGTAATATGCCTGCCATTTTATCCATCTTTAACAGACGGAGATGTGGAATATATTTGCGATACGTTTATCTCGGTTTTGGCACACGCCGCCGAACCGGCCATGGCCCACCCAGAATGGATATAAGGGTGTTTTCCATTTTGTTACGGCAGTAAAATCATTTTGCGACTTGCCCTATATTTGTCATCCACATTGATATGTAAAAAATAAATACCGGCGCTCAAATGCTCACCGAGATGGTTGACCGCATGCCAGAGCAGTGAGTAATGTCCCGCCTTTTTCCTTTCGTTCAGTAACCGTGCAACTGGTCGGCCATTGATGTCAAAAACAGAAAGGCGTACCTGTGCGCTGGTCTTTAAGGTAAATGCAATGGTTGTGGAAGGATTGAACGGATTTGGAAAATTCTGCTTTAATTCAAAAGTTTCAGGCAAAGAGTGTAATGATTCCGCCCACCCTGTAATAACAGGGGTGCGTTCCTTGTAAAGTACTCTTTGTTCTCCTGTTGTGGGATAATTCGGCACTTCATAATTGATGCCTATGGTGCCGTCTTCCAGAACGAGAACGGCTTTAAATCCAACCACATTGCTATCAAGTTCGGTAACATATTCCGGTGAGGACCATGTTTCCCCCCTGTCTGTGGAATAAGCGGCCATGATATCATAACCGCCTCCGCTTCCTTTTTCGGATTCATCTTTCCAAAAAGTCCATAAGGCGCCTGTAGATATCTGATAGTGGGAACCTTCGGCCAACTCGCTGCGCGCGTCAAGACTGACGATATTATTAAAGGTGGACGAAGGCAACCATGTGGCACCGAGGTCATCGGAATAGCCGTAAACAATACGCATTTGGTTGTATGAATCAACCATAGGATAACGATGGTAAATCATGTGAATACGTCCCCACGGGTCGATGACTACATCGGGGTCACCCTGAAAGTTGTCGTTTTGATTAATGGTCTTAACCGCCGACCAGCTTTGGCCACCATCGGTACTGGTAACCATCTGGATATCCCAGATTTCCTTATCTGTGGAATAGTTTGTCCTGAAGTTTCTCCAGGCGATAACCAGGGAATCACCTCCGTAGGCGTTAAATTGACCACGGGGAAAGGCCGAGGCTTTATCGTCGAAATCACTTAATATTTGAGGCGCACTCCAAGTCATTCCGTGATCGGTTGAACGGCTATAAAAACAATCTGTAGGCAGTGTATTATGATCACCGTCATGCCACATCACATGCAACCTGTTTTTGCGATCTACCGTAAGATAAATTCCCTGAAAACTGCCGTTAGCCGGATTGTCTGCAATGCGAACGGAGTCCACTGTTATGTTTAATGCCGAGTCCATTTGTGTATAATAAAGCGCCTTGGGTTGGGGCCGTTGCCAAACAATATGCAGCATGTCTTCGGAATCACGGATTATTTTTATACTATTGATGCCCGGCACCTGAACCGGTTTAAATAAACCCGGATCGCTCCAGGTATTTCCATCATAACTGTAGGTGTAATATATGCCTGGAGAATTATCTTCC
>RFFS01000021.1 GCA_003696775.1 Calditrichota bacterium | reverse complement strand
TATATCTTGCAAACTGTTAATAAAAAAAATTTAATCCGGCCCTTTAAAAAAAGGAAATTAAGATGCTTCAAACCCCGAAAAAAACACGTGTTGCCAGAAACAGCAAAAAGTTTATTGAATTTTTGTTGTTGGCTGTGCTGTTCATTTTTTCTTATTGTAAAAAAGTTAACGCTCCGGAGGAGGGGAATATGGACAAGTTCAACGCCGAATGGCAGTTGGTTTGGCAGGATGAATTTAACACATCTCAAATAGATGGATCAAAATGGAATTTTGAAATTGGTGCGGGCGGCTGGGGAAATGACGAATTGGAGTTTTACACCAATCGTCATGAGAATGCCTATATTGAAAATGGTCAGCTTGTGATTGAAGCGCGTAAAGACAACTATCAGGGCAATACCTATACTTCTGCCAGGATGACCACAAAAAACAAAGGTGATTGGCTTTATGGCCGCATCGAGGTCCGCGCCCGTTTGCCGCGTGGGCAAGGTCTGTGGCCGGCCATCTGGATGATGCCCACGGACAATTATTATGGCAGCTGGGCCGCGAGTGGGGAAATAGATATCATGGAGCTGCTGGGAAACGATGTAAATACCGTTTATGGAACGATACATTATGGCGGCAGTTTTCCGGCAAACGTACACAGTGGCGCGCAATATAAATTGAGCCAGGCCCCGAATTTCGCCGACGGTTTTCATACCTTTGCCCTGGAATGGGACAGTACCAAAATAAGCTGGTTTGTGGACGATTCCCTGTATCAGGAGCAAAGTGATTGGTACACGGGTCACGAAACTTTTCCCGCGCCGTTTAATAAACGTTTCTTTCTTATTTTAAATGTCGCTGTAGGTGGGACATGGCCCGGCTATCCGGATGCTTCAACGACGTTTCCGCAAAAAATGCGGGTTGAATATGTACGGGTGTATCAAAAACCCTGATTTTTAAAACAGTAGGTGTTATAAAAATGATAAGATTATTTCAACAACTGATAATTATTATGCTTGTGTTCTCCCTGGGGGCATCGCTTACGGCAGCTAATTTTATAAAGATTAAGGGAACACAATTTGTGGACAGCACGGGGCAGGAAGTCTTTTTAAAGGGATTTGGACTCGGTGGCTGGCTGGTACCGGAAGGTTATATGTTGCATATCCCGGGATTTGGCTCACCAACGGACATTCAAAACAAGATATCCGATTTAATCGGCCCGGAGGCCGCGGATCAGTTCTGGCAAAAATACCGGCGCAACTATGTCAACAAAAAAGATATTGAACTAATAGCCGCCTGGGGTTTTAATTCGCTGCGCCTGCCTTTTAACTATCGCTTATTGTCGCCAAAGGATCAGCCCGGCGTCTATCTTGATGAAGGGTTCGCCGTGATTGACACCTTGATCGAATGGTGCCGTTCCGTCAATATCCGCCTGATATTGGATATGCACTGTGCCCCCGGGGGACAAAATGCAGGAAATATCAGTGATAGCGACGGTATTGAAGCACGACTCTGGACCAATCCGGCCAATCAGGACCGCACGGTTGAACTATGGCGTGAGATTGCCCGTCGTTATGCCCGAGAAGACGTTATTGTCGGCTATGATTTGCTTAATGAACCGGTTTTACCCTCGGGCTATGACGGACGTGACCTGCGCGCTCTCTATATTCGTATTACATCGGCTATTCGCCAGGTCGATACAACTCATATTGTTTTTATCGAAGGGAACTGGTATGCTACGGATTTTAGCTATCTCACCCCGCAGTGGGATACGAAACTATCCTATAGCTTTCACGATTACTGGAGTCCTTCACAGCTTTCTTCCATCCAGCAATATTTAACCATACGGCAAACATATGGTGTGCCCATCTGGTTGGGGGAATCGGGTGAAAACTCCAATACCTGGTTTTATAAAATGATAAAAATATTTGA
The DNA here is from genome assembly GCA_003696775.1 of Calditrichota bacterium. Taxonomy (GTDB): domain Bacteria; phylum Calditrichota; class Calditrichia; order Calditrichales; family J004; genus J004. The sequence continues at coordinate 21,226 of RFFS01000021.1, read as the reverse complement.
AGAAAAGGATATACCCTGGAGTTGGTGGACGCACAAAAAACTGGAAACGACCACCAGTCCCTTTTCGGCCAAAACAAATCCGCAATACGAAGAGGTCTTGGCTTATTGGCGCGGCGATGGGGAAAAACCTTCGCAGGCCGTTGCCGAAACCGGGCTTTTTGCCATGGCCGATAGCTTATCTATCGATAAATGTACTTACCTGCCCGATGTAAAAGAATCGTTAACAGACCCGGACCATGGCCTGCGAAACAGGCCCTATGTGGAAAGCACGGTTCCCGGCACAATTCAAGCCGTTGACTATGATCTTGGGCAGAATGGATACGGTAGTTATGATCTGGATTTTGAAAATGACGGTTCCGGATCGGCTTGGAACACAGGATACCGCTACCGTAACGATGGCGTTGATATCGAACTTAGTAAAGATGATAATGGATTCCCATATAGTGTGGGCTGGATTGAAGCCCATGAATGGATGAATTATACGTTTAATGTATTACATGCCGATACATTTGACATAAGTGTCAGGTTGGCCTCCGCTTCATCTTCCGGTTCTTACCAATTACTCATCGACCAAAAGAAAGTATCTGCTCCAAAAAGTGTTCCTTCGACCGGTGGCTGGTATAATTGGACGGACACAAATTACGGGTCTGTCTATTTATCTTCTGGTAAACATGTGCTGCAATTTATGTGTCTTGCCGGTGGTTTTAACCTGGAACGGTTTGATTTTAATGGAAGACATGTTTCGGACGGGATAAATGACAACCAACAATTACCGAAATCCATTATTATTTATCCCAATTACCCCAATCCGTTCAATCCCGGAACGCATTTGAAATACAAAATCCCTTCAACCGGTTTTATCTCCATCAATTTATATAATGTGAATGGCTCTTTTGTACGTTTACTGTATAAAGGGAAAAAAGAAGCGGGCGTCCATGTTCAGAATGTTAACGCGAAGGGGTTAAGCAGCGGTGTTTACTTTTATAAAATAGACTTCAATCCAGCTACGGGCGGGCCCGCTGAATCAAAATCCGCCCGGATGTTATTATTAAAATAATCGGGCAAACATTATCATTTTAATAATACTAGAATATTAAAATGATAATATTTTTAATAGGCGAATGGATTGAGTTCCTTTTGATGCCCGTAAAACAATAGGATGAAAAGCGCCAAGTCGCGTTGGTATGTTTTATGCATTCTTTATGGTAACTCATTTTCAGGCAAGTTAAAATGGCTTCAGGAAACACATTCATTTATATAACCATATTGGGCTATATTTTTTTTGTGCTGTTTGCCGGGCTGGCTTTTTCATCCCGGGCCAGTAAAAACAGCGCCGAATATTTTTTAGCCAATCGAAATATGGGTTGGATAATTATTGGCATTTCATTATTCGCGACCAACATCTCCTCGGAACATATATTGGGCCTTTCCGGGGCGGGCGCCGAACATGGTTTGGCCGCGGGCAGCTTGGAATGGCTTGCGGTATTGGTCATGATTCCATTGGGCTGGATTTTTGTACCGGTTTTTCTGAAGCAAGGTGTTTTTACGACATCGGAATTTTTGGAAAAAAGATTTAACCGCTCGAGCCGGATATACTTGTCATCGATCTCATTAATAACCTATACGTTGACAAAAATATCAATTACTTTGTATGCCGGGGGGCTTTTATTACATGCAATTTTAGGATGGGACATGTACGCCTCCGCCATATTTATTGTTGTCGTTACAGGGCTTTATACATTAATAGGCGGTATGCGGGCCGTTTTATACACTCAAATTGTACAGATTTTTTTTATTATCGGAGGGGCGGCGCTGGTTGTTTATTATGGTTTGAATGCCGTCGGCGGGCTCAATGGGCTACAGGCTAAACTCCCGGCTGATTTTTTTGAAATGTTCAAATCTTTTAATGATCCGGATTTTCCTATTACGGGCCTGCTGCTCGGCGCGCCTGTTCTGGCCATATGGTATTGGTGCAATGACCAGTATATGGTTCAGCGGTTACTGACCGCGCGGAGTGTTGGCCAGGCACAAAGCGCTACTATCTTTAACGGGTTTTTGAAAATATTGCCGGTTTTTCTTTGGGTTGTTCCGGGAATGATGGCGATTGCACTGTTTCCCGGTGTCAGCGGTGGCAATGCTTATGCAAAGTTGATTTCGATTATACCCTTTGGGTTAATTGGATTGGTCGTGGCATCTATCCTTGCTGCGATGATGTCATCGCTTTCGAGCGTCTTTTTAAGTTCTTCTACTTTGTTAACGATGGATTTTTACCGTACGATGTTTCCCCGTTCGTCAGAAAAAAAAATGGTTCTGGTCGGCCGTTTAACAACAACTCTCGTTGTGATCACAGCTATCCTATGGGTCCCGCTTACCCAACTGAACGGCCAACAAATGTATGTGAACCTGCAAAGCATGCAAGCTTATATCAGTCCCCCTGTTGCCGCTGTGTTTTTATTGGGTTTTTTTAGCAAAAGGGTCAATGGGCGAGCGGCCATTGTAACATTAGTAACGGGCGGTATTATCGGGATAACGCGTTTGATTATGGCCATGGTGATCCATTGGGCGCCCATAAACAATTCCATACTCGGGGCTTTTGTACATGTTAATTTTTTACATTTTGCCTTTTTGTTGTTTGTCTTTTCCATAGTTCTTTCTTATGGATATAGCTTTCTTGACAAGCAAGTGCAGGCCTATGGTGGGCGTTTGTCAAAATCGGAGCTGGTTGTTATGACCCGGAATTATTTTACGTGGGGACATCTTGTGTCTTCGTTTTTACTGATCATGGCCGTTGTTGGCTTGTGGCACTCGTTTGCCTAAAAACAGAAACTACTTATTAACCAAAGGAGGTATTATGTACCGAACATATTTACTGTTATTTGCGTTACTCACCAGTCCACTATGGGCGCAATCACAGTTGATCCAATCTTTTGACACACAACTGGATACATCATACTGGAGTTTTGAGCATTCCGAACATGCCACCGATTCCACCAGTTATATAGTACAAACGTTGGATTTATTGGAAAAACATGACGGCACCGGCGCTATGAGAGTTGAATACCATGCCCAAAATATAGAGCCATGGGGCGGCTATGTAAAAGTTGAACATGTTAAACGAGATGCCGGGTACATGGATTGGTCCGCTTACGACAGCGTAAGTTTTTGGTATAATAATGTGACACCACAGGACTTATCGGGCCGTGTCCATTTACGTTTTGAACTGTATGATGGAAGCGATGTAGCCGATACGGTGACCATCGCCAATAACATGGAATTTTATTACTCATTTGAATATATTCTTGACGATGCTCCCGGTTGGCATAAATTTACCATTCCTCTTGTTGACGGACGCGGAAATCCCGACTTAGACGAATGGAACGGTCAGGCTTTTAACCGTACCGGTTGGTCGGGTATTACCGGAAACGATCAACTGGACCCCGATAAGTTACGTGGTTTTGCTTTTGAATTTTCCATCAATGGTTCCGGCGAAGGCGATATTGGATCGGGCGTTATAGTCATCGATCAGTTGGAATTAACCGGTTTTAAAGGTAAGAGCCTAATAATTTTTAACGGTAAGGACGCCCCCTCCGACCATAGCGCTTTTGCCTGGGGCGCATCTACCTTGGATGTGGCACAGGGTGCGGGGGCAACACCCGGTACCAATGCCTTGCAATGGGTACAGGGCGATGGCTGGACCGGCGCCGGTTACAACATACCCGCAACTGATTTAAAATTTGAGTGGGGTCATGACAGCCTGCGTTTTAAGATGAAAGCCGATATGGGCGTGGATACGATGCGTCTCCAATTTGAAGACGGCACCAATAAGGTTGGTCTGGATTTTAAGCCGGTTGTTGATGACGGCGCCTGGCATGAATATGCTTATGCGTTGAAAGACTTTATTTTGTTTGATGGATCCGCATCCTTCGATACCACAAATATTGTAGTGTTTCAATTCTTGGCCGAAGGAAACGGCAAGGCTGGAAACACCATTTTATTTGATGATTTCTGGACCGGGAACCCTACTATTGATGTTGTCCCTCCGGAAGCGCCGACTGGTGTTACGGGCGTGCCTAATACAACAAATTATTTCAACCTGGTCATTTGGCAGGATGTGCCTGGTGAATCCGGTGAGACATATGATGTTTATGCCAGTGAAAACCCGATCACGTCTATCGACGATCCTGGTGTATGGTTGGTGCAAGGCGGCATTGCGGAAGGAACGCAAAGTGTTGTCCATAAACTAAGTTATCCATTAAAAGAAAAAAGTGTAAGCTATTATTACGCCGTTACAGCTACCGATATGTTTAGTAATGTTTCTGATCCGGGCGTCAGCACCTCGGCGGCAACAAATACAGCGGAAGCTACCCCAACCATCTCCCTTAAGGTGCCGTCGGATTTTGTGGCCGACGGCGACATTTCTGAATGGGACGCATTGGGAATTATGCCTTTTCATCTGGCCCCATCCATTAGTCATGTGGCCACAGGGGCTTTTGATGACGATGCAGACATGGATGCTACCGGATATATGGCTGTTGACGATAGCTTTTTGTATGTGGCTTTTGATGTAACGGACAACATTTACAGTTATGATCCGTCCGGGAATTTTTGGGAAGATGACGCCATGGAGCTTTATATTGGCCTTTATAATCAGACCACTATCCATAAAGGCTTTTTACGCGGAAACGAACCTGATTATAAATTCGTTTTGCTTGCCGATAAATTAACGAACGAAACTGCCTCTGCCGGGCAGGCGCTTCTAACCAATAACTCAGCCAATTATTCATTTGTAAATTTTGGTGCGTCCGACTGGGCTGTTGAAGCCAGGATTCCATTGGATTCCATAATCACAGGTGCAGCCTCGGGCGATGCCCGTTTTCATCCTCAAAACGGTATGCAGATAGCGTTGGACTTGGTTTTCCATGATTCCGACAGTCCAAATATACGTGACGGTGTTATATCTTTTTCGGATAAAAACAACGATAATTCATGGCAGGGTGTTGAAAATTGGTCTCACACTTGGATTGGTGATACTAACAAGGTTGCTACAGCCATTGATGATATAAAACCTCTGGTGGCAACTTTTGATTTAAAACAAAATTACCCGAATCCCTTTAATCCAAAAACCACTATTCGTTATTCAATTGCCAAGGCCGGAAAGGTAAAACTGACTGTTTATAATGTTGCGGGGCAGTTGATTAAAACCTTGGTAAATGCACCGAATACGGCGGGCACGCACAAGGTGAGTTTTGACGCGTCAAAACTAGCGTCCGGTGTTTATTTTTATAATCTTCAAAGTAACGGCCAAAGCCAAACCAGAAAAATGCTACTGGTTAAATAACAGAATCAGGCCTTCCTCTACGGAGGAAGGCTTTTATTTATTCCAGGAACAATAAAGGATGGGAGATGCATTTTAACAAGTATAATTTGGTTTTTTTGATCACCTTAATGTTTATGGCAACAGCCTGGTCCCAAACAACGGGGAAGATTGCAGGAACCGTGTTTGACAAGGCATCGGGCGAGCCGTTGGCAGGTGCAAACGTATTGCTTGAGGGGACGTCCCTCGGCGCATCGGTGGATGGTAACGGCGCTTATTTTATCATTAATGTTGCGCCGGGTACCTATACGCTGTCATTCGAAATGTTGGGCTATAAAACCGTAAAAGTAGAAAAAGTAAAGGTCTCCGTCAACCGCACGGCTTATGTAAGTGTCAAGTTGTCCCCGGCTGTATTAACAAGTGATGAAGTGGTTGTTGTAACGGCCGATAAATTTGCCAATAAAAAAGATCAAACCAGCAGTATGCGTGCGGTTTCATCGGATCAGATCGATAAATTACCGGTGGAAACCATTAGCGCTGTGGTCCAGATGCAGGCCGGCGTCGTAAACGGCCATTTCCGGGGAGGGCGCAGCAACGAGGTCTCTTATATGATTGATGGGCTGCCCGTTAGTGAACCCTTTGGCGGAAACGGTTCCACGGTTGATTTGGAAACAGAGTCTGTTTCCGATTTGGAAGTAATAACAGGGACATTTAACGCGGAATACGGAAGAGCCATGAGCGGCGTTGTAAATGCCGTCACTAAAGATGGCGGCCCTGTTTTCAAAGTCTCGGCGTCCCTGGCTTCCGGGTTTTACCCCACGGGCCATTCCGATGTGTTTATCGGCCTGGGAAAAATTGATCCCTTTCGTAACCGGGATTATCGGTTCGACATCGAGGGGCCGTTATGGGACAAAAATCTGACTTTTTTTGCCACTCTCCGCATCCAGGACAACAAAAACCATTTAAACGGATTGCGCCGTTTCCGTGTATCCGATTACAGTGATTATTCTTCCGACGATCCTTCTATGTGGTACACGGAACATACCGGTGATAACAGTTATGTGCCTATGAACCGTTCCCATAATTTGTCTGCCATGGTCAAACTTACTTATAAGTTTGATAACGGGGCAAAAATTTCTATGATGTATAACCGCAATGATGACGAATGGCATAACTATATCCATGCTTTTAAATATAATCCGGATGGCGTGCCCGCCAGTTTTAGGATTTCGGATATGCTCAGCCTCCGGTTCAACCAGATGTTGACCAAAAACGCCTTTTATCAGGTTAATCTGTCGGCATTGAATAATTTTAACGGTTATTACCTTTATGAAAATGCGTTGGATTCCACAAAATATGTACATGATGGCTATTTGCGTGGAACGGAAAATGTAGGTTTTTTCACCGGCGGGCAGTTAAAAAATCATAATAAACGCTATCTTCAGGATTATAATGCCAAATTTGATTTTACCTGGCAGGTAAATAAACAACATGGTTTGAAAACAGGTTTTCTGTTAACGCAACATAATCTGGACAATACCGAGCAACAAATCCGAAACCTTTATTTTAATACCGATAAAGAAAATGTGCTGTTGCCGGTGGATGGGAAACTGAAATATATATACTATCAACCTGTAGTCTATGGAAATGAATCTATCTATTCGGATATTTATAAAGTCAACCCCTTTGAATTTTCCGCCTATATTCAGGATAAAATCGAACTGGAAGACATGGTTTTGAATATTGGTTTACGCGGTGATTATTTTAACCCCAACACAGTTTATCCATCGGATCTCCGGAACCCGGGGAACCAAATTTTTCAGGGTGACACATCTCGATCTTCCGTTTATAAAAAAGCACCGGCCAGTTTTCAGCTAAGTCCCAGAATAGGATTGGCCTATCAATTGGGAGACAAAGCCGTTTTACGTTTTAGTTATGGCCATTTTTTCCAGATGCCGCCGCTTTACGCCCTCTATCAAAATAATTCTTTTTTAGTAGCGCCGACCGATTATGTCACCACCATGGGTAATGCGCGTTTAAAACCCCAAAAAACCGTTTCGTATGAATTTGGTCTGGAACAGCAATTGTTTGCCGGGTTCAATTTGGGGGTTGCGCTTTATTATCGCGACATTTATGATTTATTGAGCACCAAAGTGGTTACAACTTATAACCAAATTGAATATGGTTTATATACCAATAAGGATTACGGTAATAGTCGCGGTTTGGAGTTAAAGGCCGATTTTACAACGGGTTCGTTTAATGCTAATTTGAATTATACGTTACAATTTACCAGGGGCAATGCCGATAATCCGCTTCAAACATTTTCCAGGGCTGGCGCGTCACAAGACCCTGTTAAACGATTGATTGTAATGAGTTGGGACCAACGGCATACTTTGAACCTTTCGGTTGGTTGGCATCAAAATAATTGGGGCTTTTCATCAACAGCTTATTATAATTCGGGTTCGCCTTATTCATGGAGACCAATATCCTTAAGCCGTTTGGCCGATATCAACTTTGCGCCGAACAATGATTATCGTCCAACACGCCTTTCTGTTGACATATCAGCAAATTATACTTTGTCTCTGGGGGATAAACAGAGTCTAAAATTTTATTTGTTGGGCTTTAATATCCTTGATCGCCTTAATGAAGTTTTTGTAAACCCGACAACCGGCAGGGCTTATACAGCAATTGTATTACCTTCGGATATAGATTCGCACCGTCAGGATTTTAATGATTATTTTGACCGTATCCGCGATCCGGGCCAATATGCTGCTCCGAGATATCTTAAATTAGGTGTAACATTCAATTATTGATAAGGACCTATTTTGATGAAAAAAGCTATTATTTTTTTACTTTTGTCGTATAGTCTTAACCTGGTCTGGGCGCAGGGCAATACTTATGATGGCCCAGCTGATCCGGCTGGCGACAAAGCTGCTGAACGGGCCGGTTTTATGACAGGTAACCGGGTATTCCTTTATTTCCAAAATACAACCGAACTCGCCAAGTGGGTAAACGGCGTTTCAGCACCGCTTTGGTCACGATGGCCCAATAATTCCATGGGTGTACGAATGCTGGATGGTATCGCCCTACTGGTCGGCGCCCGGGTATTTATCGCTAATGACAGCATTCCCGTCACTGATCCGACGGAAATTGCTTCGCGAAGTGACCTTGATACGTTGTATTTTTTACAAACCAGTTATCGTGAAGAAATGGACACCAATCCAATAGGCGATGTGGAGTGGGGATTGTATCCTGTCTTTGGATATTTTAATCCCGCAAGCGAATATCCGGCCATGAGCAATATTCCGGAAAGCTGGCCTGTCGGAGGCTGGCCGGCCAGGGGTACTTCCACTAAGTGGCCAGGTGAATGGAACGGCCGTTTTGGGCGTGGGGTGATTTATGCGGATCTGGAAACCTACTTCGTGGCCAATGACGCACAGGACCAAGAATATCTTGGCCCGGAAGACAGGGTAAAATACTATCCCCGGCCCGGAGTCTATATCGGTGATATCAACCCCGATGTTTCCATCCAAAAAGGATTGCCCTGGGGCGGTATTGGTATCCGTGTTTCCCAACGCGGTTTTCAATGGAACAACCCACAGGCCCGGGACGCTATTTTTTGGGAATACAGTATTGCCAACATTTCCGATTATGACCTTCCGGATGTTGCTTTTGGTTATTGGGTGGACAACGGCATCGGCGGGGAATCCGATGATGAGATCGGTTTCTTTGATCGAACCGTGGATATGGCCTATTCCTGGGATGTTGACGGTATCGGGCGGGCTGGCCTGCCGACGGGCACCATGGGTTTTGCCTATCTTGAAAGCCCAGGTTTACCAAATGACGGCATCGATAATGACGATGATGGCCTGACGGATGAAAGAAGGGATAACCAGGCAACTGTAAAGGTGGGGCCAACGGATGGCATTTCCGATTTGAGCAAGTTTTTGGCCGCTTATAATTTAAAAACAGAGGACCTGCATGAGCATTGGGATGCAGATGAAGATCAGGATTGGCAGGATGGTATTGATAAAAATGGTAACAATGCCTATGCCCATTTTGATGCCGCCAGCAATGCATGGGTTGTGGACAATGGTGACAACCCCAATGATGATGTAGGCGTTGATGGCGTGGGCCCTTTTGAACTGAACTATGACGGGCCGGACGCCGATGGAACTGAGGGCAATCATAAGCCGGATTATATTCCGGGTATCGGTTCCGAACCCAATTTTGCCACAACCGACGTTACGGAATCAGACATGGTCGGTTTAACATCCTTTCGACTTTTTCCGGTACCCAGCCATTCATCCAGTTATCGTTGGTTCCGCGGCGACGAGTCTATGTGGAAATTGATCGGTGAAGATTCAACGGTACAATTTTTAGGCAATATCTCAAACCTTATTGAAACCTTTGCCTCCGGTCCCTTTCCACTGGCCACCAATCAGGAAGAACGAATTTCCATGGCCGAGCTGCATGCTTATGATGACTTGGGTTCTTTGAACTCTGATGCGCATAATGCCCCGGCGTTATATGCCCAAAAAAGGATAGTTCAGGTGATCTATAATTCAGATTACCGGTTTGCCCAACCGCCAAAGACGCCAACGCTTGAAGCCACCGCCGCTGACGGTAAAGTCATACTTACCTGGGACAATGTTTCCGATAAACTGACCCGTGATCCTTTTCTTGGAAATAAAAATGATTTTGAAGGCTATAAATTGTACCGTTCCACCGATCCGCGTTTAACCGATTCGGAAGTGATCACGGACGGATTTGGAACGCCTTTCCTTAAAAAGCCCATTTTTCAGGTGGATGTAGCTGACGGACGTCAGGGTTTCACCGATTATGGTATGGTAAACGGCGTGGGCTTTAACCTTGGATTTGATACCGGTATCGTACATCATTTTGTGGATAATGATGTTCAAAACGGACGGACTTACTATTACGCTTTGGTGGCTTATGACTATGGCGCCCCTGATATCGGGCCTGGGATCGCGCCTTCGGAAACACCTATCATCATTGATGTGGATGAAAATAATTCAATCCGTACCATAGGACAAAACGTGGCCATAGTCCGGCCGCATCAATTGGCTGCCGGATACAAACCTCCGCAGGTGGGCCGTATAAGCGGCAATAATGTTTTGGGAAAGGGTTTAATCACTCCGGAAATTTTATCGGTGAACAGTGTAAATAACGGCGATCATTACCAAATAACTTTTGGCATTGATACCATCGCCACGCTTCGTGATACCCCACATGCCATTAAATATGCGGTCAGCCACCTGTATGTAAGCGATCTCGATGCGGGTGGAAAAACAGTATATTCCGAAACACCCGCATCCCATGCTTTTGATAATGTAATTACCCGTCGTATTGTATCGCTCGGCTCCACGGATACGCTTGTTTATTCTACTTTAAACACCGATAAGCCTTTTTCCACCGATGTTTTTGATGGCTTGAGGTTAAATGTAAACCTGCCATATGAAACGGCAACCTATGACTATGAAAATTCGGGGTGGATTACCGGTTCATCTTTGATTAACATTCAACCGGCCGTGGAAGAGATAAATTATTATCCCTGGGATATGGATATTGTTTTCACAGGAAATGACTCGGCATTTGTTGCAACCAGCCGCAGACGTAATTTAAGGGATGAACAAAATAAATCCATCAGCCGTACGCAACTGCTTTTTAAACTGCCATACAGTTTTTACGTGGAAAACAAATCTTTCCCGGACTCCATGGGCAATTATCCACGTTTGGAAATGGTAGCCGTGGATGAAAACCTGAATGGGGTGTTCGATATCTTGCAAGACCGGGTATTAGTGGGCTATCTGAACAATGATGGATATTATGCCGCGACAGCCTTTAGTTTAGATTTTAAAAGTTTAGCGGACAGCAGCCAGTTGCCCAAACCGGGTGATGTTTACAGGATTACCTATAACAGACCGTTTTGGATAAGTGATACACTGGGTTTTGAAGTGAGTAGCGCGCCATCGGAAGACCTGGCGGCCATCACTTCGTCCATGGAGCGCATAAAAGTTGTCCCCAATCCATATGTGGCCACAAACGCTCTTGAGCAGGCTGTTCCATCGCCTTTTTTAAACCAACCCCGGCGTTTGATGTTTACACACCTTCCCGCACGCTGTACCATCCGCATATATACTGTCTCCGGCAACTTGGTGGACCGAATTGATGTGGACAACCCCGCCGATGACGGCACCGCCTTTTGGGATTTGTTGAGCAATGAAGGGCTGGAAGTTGCTGCGGGGATTTATATTTATCATATAAAGGCAACGCAAACAGGCGACACACGTATCGGCAAGTTTGCAATCGTGAAATAAGAAAAAGGTTTATGAAAATGAAATTTAAATACATATTTCCGCTGATACTGATTTTACCCTTTATGTTGACGGCGCAAAACAGACCGTACCGCGTGGGGACAACCACGGCGAACTTGCTTGAGATAGGTTTTGGAAGCGCTGCCACGGCCATGGGCGATGCGTATGTGGCCATGAGCGACAACAGTTCCGGCTTGTACTGGAACCCTGCCGGGATGGCTTATCTTGCCCAAAATGAAGCGCAGTTTTCCATTCAGCCCTGGGTGGCCGATATCAATATGTCTTTTAGCAGTGTAGGAGTTGTAATCCCCAATATAGGCATTTTAGGTATCGGGTTGCTTTATGGTGATTATGGGCAGATGGATGTAACAACCGTAAGTTTTCAGGAAGGTACGGGGGAACAATTTTCAGCAAATACCTATGCCTTGAGCCTGGCTTTTGCCCGAAAACTGACCAACTGGTTTGCCTTTGGGATTTCAGGTAAATATGTGGGGATGAACATTTGGCATATGAACGCGAATGCACTTGCATTGGACCTGGGGGTCAAAATAAACACATATTTCTTTGCGCCGGATGGGAAACGAACAAACGGCCTACGCATCGGGATGAGTATCTCTAATTACGGAACCCGGATGAAATTTGACGGGCTCGATTTGACTTACCCTATTGATATTTTACCGGACCAATCCGGGAATTATGCCAATACACCCGGACAATTTCAATTACAGGGTTGGGAACTGCCCCTGGTGTTCCGGCTTGGCGTGGCGCTGACGGCCATAAAGATTGAGCATCAGCAGCTTGTCATTGCCGTTGATGCCCTTCATCCCAACAACAATGCCGAGTCTGTAAATTTCGGCGGTGAATATATGTACGATGCTCCCGGGATGGGTAAATTCTTTTTAAGGGCCGGGTATAAAGGTTTGTTTTTAAACGATGCCCAATATGGCCCTGCTTTTGGCGCCGGTGTGGAAAAATACATTCTCGGCAATATCGGTGTACGTTTCGATTATGTCTTCAGAGATGTGGGACTCCTGGGGAAAGTTCATGCTTATACCGTTGGATTTCGTTTTTAAGGCAATGGTATGAAAAAAAGCATCTTCATTATGATATTATTTGTCGCGGCTTGTTCCAGGCAAACAAATCCGGATAGGGCTGTCGTTCTTGCACGGATCGGTTCCAAAACCATTACGGTAAACGAATTTATTAAACGCAGTGAATACGCCATACGCCCTGCCTGGTGCAAGCGGGATGATTATATTTCCAGAAAAGTAGCCTTAAACAACCTCATTGCCGAAAAAATATTGGCTATTGAAGCCGGAAAGGATAGCCTGTTGTTAAGTAATCCGGAAATAAAGGAATATCTGACCGGACGCAAGGAACAGGCCATGCGCCGCTTATGTATGCATCGTTTTGGCTATGAAAAGGTTCATCTGGATTCGTCCTTTGTGAAAAAAGTGGCTGCTCTGAGCCAACGGGTTTATAAAGTAAATATGTTTGGCTCTTCCTCGCTAAAAGAAGCCCACACCATAAAGGAAATGTTGCTCGGGAAGTCGCCAACGCTGTTAGCTTCACAACAAAAGAACGACTCCCTCAAATCCATGGAAGCCACATTTCAGTCACCACTTCCCAATGCGTTGATCGAAGCCCTTTTTTTTAAGAAGCATTATAAGGGCGATGTCATTGGGCCGGTTAAGCTGGATGGACGACATTTCGCCGTCTTACGGATCGAAGGGTGGAGACGGCCACTTATGGAATCGACAGAAAAATCACGGCAGGTTTATAGCGATGTGGCCCAACGGGTTAGGCAACTAAAAGGATTGGATATTTACAGCGCCTGGGTAAGTAAACTAATGCGTGGAAAAACACTGATCTTTAATAAAGATGTTTTTCAGACCGTCGTAAAGGCCATCGCTCCGTATTATTTCAAATCGGATAAACAGCGTAAAAAGGCTTTTAACAAAAAATTTTGGAACAAGGACAATACCGAAATGTCCGTAAATGACTTAAACGGTTTGTTCGACCGTATAGCCAATAAGTTGCTGTTTGTTTTTGCTGGCGAAAAATGGACGGTTGCCCGTTTTGAAGACTACCAACGCCGCCATCCCCTTGTTTTTCGTAACCGTAAAATGTCACGCGGCGAGTTTGCCGATCAGTTTCGGTTGGCCATTGCAGATATGTTGCGGGACAAAATCATTACCGAACAAGCCTATAAATCCGGTTTGGGGAATGACCCCATGGTCGTAAGGGAAGTGAATATTTGGAAAGACAACCTGTTGGCATTACACCAAAGGGAAAAAATTTTGAAAAGTGTGGTTCATGATTCTTTAAACCTTTATATGCAGATAAAAAAAATTTTGGATTTACAATTGGACACATTACGAAAAAAATACAATGACATAATATTCGTAAATACAACAGCCTTTGAAAAAGTAAAGTTGACAGGAATCGATATGTTCGCAGTCCGTCAACAGGAACCCTTTCCCGTTGTTGTACCAGAGTTTCCGCTATTGACAACGCACAATCGACTGGATTATGGACACCGCATGGAAGATACAAGATGAAAACGGTTGCATTGATTTTGTGTTTAGCCATTTTTGTGGCCCGTGCTAAGGTATATAAAGGGGCGGAATTGCGTACCAAAGCAAGTTATACTTATGGACGAATTGAAGCGCGCTTTATGCCGGCAGAGGGAAAAGGGATTGTTGCCTCGTTGTTTACCTATCATGAGATCACATCCCTTGATCAATGGAATGAAATTGATATTGAAATTCTGGGCCGTTATAAGGACGATGTACAACTAACGACAATCACCCCCAATCAGATAGGTCATAGCAGTCACCACTATACCTCTTTTAACTCCCATTCCGGTTATCATACCTACGCCTTTGAATGGACGCCGGATTATGTGGCCTGGTTTATTGACGGAAAGGAAGTATATCGTCAAACTGGCATCCATATTCAGACCCTTAACCGGCCGCAAAAAATAATGATGAACCTGTGGGTCTCTGACGGGTCCACCTGGGTGGGAGACTGGGATGATAGGGTACTCCCGAAATTTTCTTACTATGACTGGGTTAGCTATTCATCCTATACACCGGGTTTCGGAAACAGCGGAACGGATAATAATTTCACCTTGCAATGGCGTGACGATTTTGATCAATTTGACGGCAACCGTTGGCAAAAGGCTACGCATTCCTTTAATGGTAACCTGGTCGATTTCCTGCCTGAAAACATCGTATATAAAAACGGTAAAATGATTTTATGCCTTACCCGTGACACCCAAACCGGTTTTAACGATATAACACCGCCTTCTCTTCTTTGGGCACGTTTACAAGGTGATTCCATTTTGGCGCGTTTTTCCGAAAAAATTGCCTCCGGCCCTGCGGAACAAACTTCGAATTATGCGGCGGGGACAATTGGGATAACCAGCGCCCGTCTTTTAGCTGATTCCCAGACGGTGTCCCTAAAGG
This sequence comes from Calditrichota bacterium, assembly GCA_003696775.1. Lineage (GTDB taxonomy): Bacteria > Calditrichota > Calditrichia > Calditrichales > J004 > J004. The sequence goes on along the minus strand of RFFS01000021.1, from coordinate 6,104 downwards.
TCCAAACCGATAGCATTGGCGCATCAACTCTGGTAGCTTTTAATATGGCCGATTTGGCCTCGTCGCCCAATACACAGGTTTATACCCTTACGGATATCATTACCGGGCAGCAACTCGATTTGCCCGTTAAAATAAATACCGGCTCCGTTGGCGCCTCTTCCGGGACGCTGGCGGATAAGCTATGGGGGCCGTCGGTCGAATACGGACATATGGATGGCTATAACCAGCTTGTGAATAATTACAATGTCTATAATCCCAATATGGATGTCACTTATCGCAATGAATTGAGCAATGTCGTCAAATATAAGGTACGCCTTGCACCCGGTCGGTATAACATTTCGATGGAATTTTCTGAAAGTGTTTATCAACAGCCGGGGAAACGTCTTTTCGATGTATATCTTGAAGATTCGCTTGTTGCAAGTCAATTGGATTTACAGCAACTGGCAGGATTACACCAACCATATACCTTATCGGTTACGGATTTTCACATAAAGGACGGCATCCTGGATATTCACTTTACGGAATGGACGGATAAACCGTTGATCAATGCCATATCCATCTATCAAACCCCAACGGTTATGGAAAAGGGAAGTGGCAGTATTTATCCCGATAAAATAGAAATGTTAAAAAATTATCCCAATCCTTTTAACCCGGCAACGCGAATAGCCTACCGTCTTCGTTCAGCAGGAAAGGTGTTGATTGAAATTTATAATGCCCAGGGAAAACGGATAGAAAAACTGGTGCAAAAACAACAGGCGCCTGGTTATTATGTGTTGAATTTTAACGCCAATGGTTTGGCCAGCGGTATTTATTTTTGCAGGCTGACACTTCGTTCGGGTAAAAGCCTTTTTGTCAAGTCACGTAAAATGCTCTTACTACAATAGGAAACGCGAAAGGAAAATTTAATATGCGCCAGATGCTTCTCATTCTGTTTTTAAGCAATATATTTGTTTACGGATCAAGCCTTGACAAACAAATAGAGAAAAAAATAGATGTTTTGCTAAACCAAATGACAATAGAAGAAAAGGCAGGTCAAATGACCCAGATTACGCTGGAAGCAGTTTCCAAGCCGCGGGTTCCGGGTTCGTTTGTAAATATTCTTGATTTGAAAAAACTGGAAAATGCCATAGTGGCCCATCATGTCGGTTCTCTCCTAAATACAGGTGGCCAAGCCAATACGCTGCAAAACTGGCGCGATATGATCCGCCGTATTCAGGATATGGCAACTCAAAAAACACGGCTTTCCATACCCGTTTTATATGGAATTGACGCCATACATGGCGCCAATTATACCAAAGGCGCTACCATATTTCCGCAAAGCATAGCCATGGCCGCCACTTTTAACACATTGTTAATGAAAGAGGCCGCGCGGATTACCGCCCTGGAAGTACGTGCAAGTGGTATCCCCTGGAATTTTAATCCGGTGCTTGGCGTTGGGAGAAATCCATTGTGGTCGCGCTTTTTTGAAACCTTTGGCGAGTCTCCTTTCGTGGTCAGTGAATTTGGGAAAGCCTATATCGAAGGGCTTCAGGGCAATGCACCGATGGGTGATCATGTTCTTGCCTGCATGAAACATTTTGTGGGCTACAGTTTCCCTCTGAATGGTTTTGACCGTACACCGGCATGGATACCTGAACGTATGATGCGGGACATTTTTTTACCACCATTTAAAACAGCCGTAATGGCCGGCGCCCGTACCGTGATGGTAAATTCATCAGAAGTTAATGGCATTCCTACTCATAGCAACCATCATTTGTTGACGGATATTTTAAAGAATGAGTATGGTTTTACCGGCTTTGTGGTCAGCGATTGGGAAGATATAAAACGGCTATATGAACGGGACGGAGTGGCCGCCTCACCGGAAGACGCTGTGCGCATGGCTGTGATGGCCGGGGTGGACATGAGTATGGTGCCTTATGATTTTTCTTTTTATGATCATCTGGTTAAACTTGTCAAAGAAGACAAGGTGCCCCAAAGTCGCATCGATGACGCTGTGCGACGTATTTTACGGGTTAAATTTGAAGCCGGTCTGTTTGACCATTCCTATCCGGATAAAAAATTGCAAAACAAATTTGGACTGCCTGCTTTTGTTGAAAGTTCTTATCGCGCGGCGGGAGAAGCCATTACACTTCTGAAAAACAAGGAAGATATCCTCCCGCTCAAAAAGAATACCAAAGTTTTAGTAACAGGACCGACGTCCAATCTTCTTTCGGCTATGAACGGCGGTTGGACCATTACCTGGCAGGGAAATGAAGAAAAGTTATATCCTAAAGAAAAACAAACATTATTAAGAGCTATTCAAAACACAATTGGGAAAGAAAAGGTAACATATCTTCCTGGTGCCGGTTTCGAATCCCTCCCGGATTTAATTAGCCTCCAAAAAAAAGCGGAAAAGGTCGATGTTATTATAGTTGCCTTAGGTGAAAATGCCTACTGTGAAACTCCGGGTAACATAAAGGATCTTAGCATTTCTTCTGCTCAAATTAGGTTAGCTGAAGCAGCTTATAAAACAGGTAAACCGGTTGTGCTTGTGTTGTTTGAAGGCCGTCCCCGCGTGATACATCCGATTGTGGATAAAGCCTCAGCCATTGTGATGGGTTATTTGCCGGGAATGGAAGGCGGCAGGGCCATGGCGGACGTTTTATTTGGAAATATAAACCCCTCGGGTAAACTACCTTTTACCTATCCTGAATCGCCTAACGGTTTTGTTACATATGACCATAAACCCCTGGAGGAATTTGACCTTAATAATTATGAGTATGAGTTTCCTTTTGGACATGGCCTGAGTTATACAAAATTTTTGTATAAAAATCTGCGGATAGATAAGAAGAGTTGTAAGATAGAGGGGGGTGTTACCGTCCGGGTTACAGTGGAAAACATCGGAGGCCGTGCCGGGTTGGAAAGTGTCCTTGTTTATGGCCGTGACCTTGTTGGCTCTGTCTCCAGACCAACGCGACAATTGATTGCCTTTGACAAAATAAACCTTAAGCCCGGGGAAAGCAGGGAGCTTGTTTTTAAAATCCCGATTAAACGCTTTGCTTTTACAAACCGGGAGAATAAAAAAGTTATAGAACCGGGCGCTTTTAAAATTTATGTTTCAAATCTTGAACAAAGTTTCGTTGTAGAATAACGTCTAAAGAATTTTGTACAAACAAACAGCAAGGGATCCTATGCATTTTTCAGTAATCGACTATGGTATTTTTATTGGATATATTTTGTTTATTATCGGGCTTGGCCTATGGGTTTCGCGTACAAAAAAAGGGTATGAAAAAAATTCAGAAGATTATTTCCTGGCCGGGAAAACTCTGCCTTGGTGGGCCATCGGCGCCTCATTGATTGCAGCCAATATCTCCGCCGAACAGTTTATCGGTATGTCCGGCTCCGGTTTTGCCATCGGCCTGGCCATTGCCTCTTATGAGTGGATGGCGGCGTTAACCCTGATCATCGTGGGTAAATACTTTTTGCCAATCTTTATCGAAAAGAAGCTGTACACCATTCCCGAGTTTATCGAACAGCGCTTTAGCACCAATCTAAAAACCATTCTTGCCGTGTTTTGGGTGGCCCTGTTTATTTTTGTAAATCTAACATCCGTGTTGTTTCTTGGCGGTAAGGCCATCGATACTATCGTTGGAACCGGCGACGGCAGTATGACCTTCTATGCCATCCTAATGCTGGCTTTTATAGCGGCGTCCTACTCGCTTTATGGCGGACTATCAGCGGTGGCCTGGACGGACATTTTGCAAGTAGCCTTGCTGGTGGTTGGCGGTTTGATCACCTCGGCCATGGCTTTGAACGCGGTTACCCCCGATGGAGGAATCTGGCACGGCCTGGAGCACATCTTTATTATGGCGCCGGAGAAATTCCACATGATTTTAAGCCGGGACAATCCGCAATATTTCAATCTGCCCGGGGTCGCCGTATTGATCGGCGGTATGTGGGTGGCGAATTTGTATTATTGGGGATTTAACCAATACATCATTCAAAGAACGCTTGCAGCGAAATCCTTAAAAGAAGCGCAAAGCGGGATTGCCTTCGCCGCATTTTTAAAACTGATCATTCCCTTGCTGGTAGTCGTTCCGGGCATCGTGGCCTTTGTACTGTTTAGCCAACCCCACGGCACCGCGATTATTGATGGAGTCCAACAGGCCTTTTTAAAGACAGATGGCGCCATCAATTATGACAAGGCCTATCCCTGGCTGATCAGTCAATTCGTTCCGATCGGTTTTAAAGGATTGGTTTTGGCGGCGCTAACCGCGGCTATTGTTTCATCATTGGCATCGATGCTTAATTCCACATCCACCATTTTTACCATGGATATCTATAAACCCTATTTTAACAAAAAATCCACGGAGAAAAACCTGGTGCGTGTGGGACGCATGACTGCGGCGGCAGCCCTGCTGATCGCTGTTTTACTGGCGCCTGTGATGGGCAATATCCCTCAAATGTTTCAATATATTCAGGAATATACCGGTCTGGTCAGCCCGGGCATTCTGGCTGTATTTGTGATGGGGTTGTTCTGGAAAAAGACCACCAACAAAGCGGCAATCATCGGCGTACTCTCATCCATTCTGGTTGCCCTGCTATTAAAAAGTCCGGCCGTAAACCTGCCCTTTATGGATCAGATGCTATATACCCTGCTTATCACCATGGTCATTATTGTCGGCGTCAGCCTGACCACGGCAGAAAGTATCGATCACCCGCGGGGAATATCGCTCACAGCGTCAACTTTTAAAACCGGCGAGGTGTTCAATATCAGCGCCTACGCCATAATGCTTATTCTGGTGATCTTATACACGGTTTTCTGGTGAGAGCCTGTTTTTTAATATCGATCCTGGCCTGTCTCTTGCTGACGGGCTGTGCGGCCAATCCGCTGACGGATAAATCACAACCGGACAAAGTTTTGCCCAGGTCGGACCCGTTTGCCAGAAATAAATTATTAACCAAAAGTATCAATCTCGGTAATTTTCTGGAAGCGCCCAACGAAGGTGACTGGGGGCTAAAGCTTAAAGCTTCTTATTTTGATTCGATTGCCGCCAAGGGGTTTAGCGGTGTACGTATCCCGGTGCGTTTTTCCGCTCACACCGCTGCGGATTCGCCCTTTACCATTAATACCGATTTTATGGACCGTGTTGTCTGGGCAGTGGATCAGGCCGAAAGAAACAATTTGGCGACCATCGTTGATTTACACCATTATCAGGAAATATTCGCCGATCCGCAAAATGAAAAAGCAAAATTCCTGTCTTTATGGCGCCAGATTGCTACTCGCTTTAAAGATTACCCGGCTTCTGTATTCTATGAGATTTTAAACGAACCGCATGATAAGCTGGATGCTTCCACGTGGAATGTTTTTTTAAATGACGCCATAAATACCGTCCGTGCTGTGGACAGCCTGCACACCATCATTGTGGGCACGGCGGGTTGGGGCGGGATTTCGGACATGAACAGTTTGGAAATTCCCGCAACCGAACAAAACGTTATTTTTACTTTCCATTATTATGAACCCTTCCATTTTACCCATCAGGGCGCGGAATGGGTGGATGGCAGCGATGCGTGGCTGGGCACCAAATGGCAGGGTACCTCCGATGAAAAAAACAAGATCATTCTGGATTTTTTTCAGGTGAAAGCCTGGGCGCAAACCCATAATCGTCCCGTGCTTCTCGGTGAATTTGGAGCTTACAGTAAGGCGGATATGGAATCCCGCATTCGATGGACCTCCTTTGTCGTGCAAACGGCACAAGCGGACAGCATGAGCTGGGCATACTGGGAATTTGCTTCCGGTTTCGGAGTTTTCGACCCACAGAATGACTCTTGGAGAAAGCCATTGTTGCAAGCCCTGCTCCCCTGATGTGTTGCATGAAAACCATAAAATATATTTTTCGCTTACTCCGATCGTCAATTCTTAGCGCAGAGCAATAAAGCCGAAGCACCTATCAATAATTTTTTCCTACCGGAATAGTTGCTCACCCCGAGGCATGGCCTATGAGCATTCTTACCAAGGAGGTTCGGTGTGACAAATTTGGGTTTTCTATCAAATTCACAGATGATACCAATGACCACACTGTAATTTGTTTGATGTATCCTTATTTGGGGCTTCCTTAAAAAGT
>RFFS01000174.1 GCA_003696775.1 Calditrichota bacterium | reverse complement strand
TTTTTATTTTCTTATGTAAGTAAATGTGCACTTACGTTACTTGGGAGTATTATGATGCTAAAAAGAATATTAGCGCCCGTTGACTTCTCCGCTCAAACTCAAAAGTCGCTGGACTTTATCAATACAATGGCTCCATGTGGCATCGATGAAATCATTTTGATGCATGTAGTGGATATACGGATACTCAACGATACATCCATGATGTTTGAGGAATCCTTGGACGAAAAAGAATTTTTGAAAACCTGCACAAAAAATGCCCGGATTAAACTGGAAAATCTGGCAAATAATTTCTCAAATAAAAAAATTAAAGTAAGTACACTTGTCCATAACGGAGTTCCCTTTTCAGTCATCATAAATGAAGCACAAAAACTGGATGTATCATTGATCATACTGGGCCACAAAGGGCATAACCTGGCCGGGGAACTCTTGATAGGCAGTACGGCGGAAAAGGTTGTACGCAAATCAAATAAACCGGTTTTGTTGACTCGGTAAAATTTTCATCCAATAGAACCGGTTTTTAATGAATAGATTAATCAAAAGGAATCTGAAATGTTTTATACGCTTATCGCAATAATAATCTTTACCGCTTCTTTTTTATTTGCCATGCTCGGACTTGGTGGAGGCATGGTTTACGTTCCCGTTTTAAAATGGGCCGGGTTTTCCGTCAAGGAAGTGGCCATCCCTCTGGGGCTGTTGTTGAATGGCCTGAACACACTGCTGGCCCTTATCCCTTACGCCCGGAAAAAACTGGTGGACTGGAAAGGGGGGGCGGCCATGGCGATATCGGCTTTTACCTTTGCGCCGATCGGGGCTTATACAGCCCTGTATGTACCCGTGCATACCCTGCTTATCCTGTTTGCCTTTGCCGTTTTTGTGGCAGCCGTCCGAATGGTATTTTTTGCCCGGCAGAACGAACCCGAAACTATTATGAGTTTAAAACGGCGTAGTCTGATTGGGGTTTTTGTGGGTGGTTTTGCCGGATTTATGGGCGGCATGCTTGGCCTGGGTGGTGGTTTTATCATCGCGCCCATTTTGATGTGGATGGGTTACCGAACCAAGGAAGCTGCGGCTACAACGGCTTTCGTGGTTACCTTTTCCTCGTTCTCCGGCTATCTCGGTCATGTAGCCGAGGGCCATTTCAACGGCGTCATTACGCTAATCGTTGTGGCTGCCGTAATCATCGGCTCACAACTCGGTGGTATGTTCATGTCCGGTAAAGCCAAGCCAAAATGGGTCAAATCCCTATATGCCGCGGTATTGTTTGCCGTTTCCATAAAACTATTCATAGGAGTTTTTTTATGAGGTCTTTGCATATTTTTATAATTCTAATCTTTTTAGCAGGATTAAATTCAAATCATGCCTTAGCTCAATGCCGTATGCGTCATTATGAGCCTGAGATAAAATGGAACGCTTACACACAGGTACGCGGATTTTATTCCGATAAGGCGGAGGGATTTGAAATACGCCGTACCAAGTTTTGGATTAAAGGGGACACACCCTTAGACGGTCTGAGCTTTAAAGTTCAGACACTTTTCCGTTGGGGCAATGTCGGGCAACTGGTTTTGCAGGATGTGTTCCTGGAATATAACACCGGCCCCATCACCTTTAAGGCCGGACAGTTTGTGCCAAAATTTAGCCTGGAATGGTCGCAACCCGACGCCTATCTGCCGATCAGTGAACGGGCAAAAGTGGTCGATGCACTCATCCCCGCTTCACAAACCCTGGGACGCGATATAGGTGTGGAAACCCGGTTCAGTCCCGGTAATGGATGGTTTAAAACCTGGCTGGGCATCTATAACGGCAAGGGTTTTAATTACCGTCCCAAAACCGATCGGGATTATATGTTCACCAATCGCACTCTGCTTACTTTTTCAATCGGCGGTCTGCAAATTCACGCCGGTGGATCAACAGCTTACCGCAAAACCACCGGCGCCGTTTTTAACCGTATCAGCGGCCAGAATCAATTATTCGCCGGCATCGACCGCCGTTTCGGTTTGGAGCTGCGCCTGAAAGCCGGGAATTGGCATTTGCAAACAGAATATATAAAGGCCAGGTTAGGAAATGATGAGTCCAAAGGCTGGTACGTCTTGAGCGATTACGATATCAACCCAAAAAACAATATCGCTCTTTCGATGGAACAGTACAGTGATTTGTTAGCATCAACAATCGATAAACCTTGGTATACAGTCGTCTGGTCGCATTATTTCAATGAGCATAATTTTAAACTGGTTTTTGACAACCGGATACAGACCGATCATGGTAAAACATACTATAAGTCTGTACTTCAACTACAATTATTCTTTAATTCCTAAGGAGGAAATTATGATTAACCCAAAAGACTGGCTCGAATTCGGCCAAAAATTTCACGGACATAAATGCCCCGCGATGCCTAACGGTCTGCGTGTTGCCGCGGCCGCCATGAATGCTCTCGGGGTTGAACGCACGGGTGATTCTGCCTTGCTGGCTCTGGTTGACTTGGGCGAAGACCATTGCGCTACCTGTTTTGCCGATGGTGTTCAGGTAATCACCGGATGTACCATGGGCAAGGGTAACATCAAAAAAACACATAAAGGCAAATGGGCTGTTACGCTGATCGACAAAAAGACCAAACGTGCGGTACGGGTAACGCCCAAAGCCGAAGCAATGATGGCTACAAAAGAAACTCCTTTTTTTAAAGAATATCGTGAAAAAGGTGTTCCACCGACCCAGGTACCCGATGAAGTGGTGGAACCATTGGTGACAAATGTTATGAATGCACCCGAAGAAGCCATTATGACCATCTCTGAAGTTTTTGATTATGATTATCAGGAACCGCCTCACAGCTTTGCCTCATTTGTTTGCGATGACTGCGGCGAAATGGTGGTGGAAAAATACGGACGCATTGTGGGCGACAAGAAAGTCTGCATCGATTGCGCGTCAAAATATTAAAAATTTTGAGAAAATGCCCGGAAAAATCCGGGCATTTTGAAATACTTATCATCGTCGTTTTGCTGATCCATAAGATCATATAATACAATGATAAATAGTGGTAAAAACTGTTTACAATAACAGTGACAACATATAAAAGCCAGGTAAAAAAATTGTTACACTGTATTTTTTAAGACACCTTTTGGTATATGGGAAATACCATAAATTAGCGGCTATGTCTTACGGGGCGTAGTCGAAGTATCCTTTTCACTTTCTCCCTTTTTCAATACCCGGTGTCATAAGGATGAGAACCACAAAGGCACGAAGACGC
>RFFS01000173.1 GCA_003696775.1 Calditrichota bacterium | reverse complement strand
GTCGGTAAAAGGTGCGCTGCGCTGGTGGTGGCGGGCTTTGAACGGACATCTAAACCTGGATGAACTCAAAAGAAAAGAAGCGGCCATATTCGGATCAACAGAGCAAAAAAGCAGTTTTAATCTTACAGTTGAACCGATCAGTATGAAAAGTCAACTGAAAGATTTGCCCAAGGGAGCCATGGCGCCGGTGAAGGGAAAGTCATATAAAGCTTCGATTATTCATTATTTATCTTTTGGTTTATCAAATAAGGGACATTTTTTTAGGCCGCATATAATTTCCGGATCAAAATTCAAAATTGTTTTTACTTTTTTTCAAGATACAAAAGATGATGTATTTAATGCTTTATATAATTTGATACAATACGGTGGTTTGGGCGCGAAAACACGTAACGGTATGGGCGCCGTGTTTTCCCAGCGCCCATTATTAGCAAGAAAAAAAACAGAAGCTAAAGCCAGAACAGAATATACCAGTTTTTCCGGAGAAACCCGGCTTTATAAATTTGGTTTTCATGATTCATGGGTGGCCGCCCTTTCAGAGATTGGCATGGTATATCGTGATGCGCGTCTTGATCTAGAAAACCAACATGAATATGAAAAACGTGTTTTGGTTGCAATGCCAATTGTGCAAGATGAAAATACAAAGAATGATGATAGGCACGCTAAACCTTTTTTTCTTCATGTAAACAAAATTGAAAACAAATATCAGGGACACATATTGTTTATGCCACACGATTATTACAATAATGTTTTTAGAGGTAAGAAGAAGGATGCATATAATTCTGTAATGAAAGAAATGTGCCAGCATATTGAAAAATCAGCCCGGGAGGTAACAGATGCCCTTTAAAAAACCAAACTCAGGTTATTGGGATCGCAAAATGGCCGCCTACTTGCACGATCCCCTGGATAAGGCTTATAAGATTCAGGGGCATGAAGAACGGGCGGCAAAGTTGTTAAAAGCGTTTGGTCTGGACAAACCGAATGATGCCTTTTGGCGTCTGGCCGATGGCATTGCCTCCGGTTTTGAACGGGGACAAGTACCCAGCTACTACAAAGATGAAAACAAAAGCGGAGCTGTTAATCTGGTTACGGAAAACCGTGCGGTGATAACCCATCCCATCGGTGAAAACGGCGCTCTGGAACTCAATGTACCCCATGCCGATGCAGATAAAATTTCCACGGAATTGCAACAATTTCTGTTGGACACAATTGGGAATGCCCCCGAAAAAGGCGGCTATTCCAACAAATTCCCCGACGACCCCGATCGATTTGCCATGGCGCGTTTTTTATATTTGCACCTGGCGCTGCGTTTTAAACTGGCGGAGGAAAATGTGGCTGGTCTGGGGGCCCTTTGGCATCGTTTACCGGCCGATACCCGCTTCCCGGATCACAGTATCTGGCAGCATAACGCCCTGGTTTCGGCGCTTTCGTCCTGCATGGAGACAACCGGTGATGAAAACAATATCGGTCTGATGGTGTTTAGTATTACACCGGTGCAAAGCTTTATTTCCACTGCCCGCAAGCTACGGGATTACTGGAGCGGCTCTGTGATGCTTTCATGGCTGGCTTTCGAGGGGCTGCGCTGGGTTATGGAAAATCTCGGTCCGGACCATGTCCTGTACCCATCGTTGGTGGACCAACCCCTGGTTAATGAATATCTTCAAAAAAACTGGGATATTGATAATATCCGGTCTTTGGCAAAAATCCGCGATATTGCCAGTTTACCCAATAAATTTGTGGTGTTGATACCCTTTAGTCAGGCCAAAGAAATTGGCGCGGAAGTGCAAAAAGTCATTAATAAAGCCTGGGCCGAGCTGATGAAAAAGTCCGAATCGTTTTTGATTGCCCAATTGGGATTAAGCCACCCACCGGAAATTAGTCACTTGCAAAAAATGTTTAGAGATCAATCCGAAAATTATTGGGATATCCAGTGGAGCGCTGTAAGGCTATTGGGAGCGGACGACCTCAACGAATTTGCCAGGCTCTTACCCGAAACGGCCTATGAAAAACAGATGGGACTGCTTAATATCCTGCATGATATCGTGGCGCAAAAATATCATCTGCAAAAAAGCGGCAAGGGAACGCTTTATTCCGTGAGCCACCATCTGGTGCAGGGTGTTCTGGCCGGTAAAAAAATGCAACGCCAAAACAAACGAAAGCCGCAAACCGGTGAAAAATGCGTCATGTGTGGTGCGTTCGAAGCTCTGCATGCCGTTGGTCACTCGGAAACACAAAGCGCCGCTACTTACAAGAAGCATGTAACCGAGTTTTGGAAAAAACTTAGCGAAAAAGATACCATGGGGCGGGAAATCAGAGAAAATGAACGGCTATGTGCCCTGTGTTATACCAAACGCATGGGATATCGCATTATAAAAGACGATCCGGTTCATATTTTAAATGCCACGTTTAAGGATGCCGAAGGTTTTCCATCCACAACCGAGATGGCGTTGCATGCCTGGTTCCGGCGCAACAAAGTCGAAAGCCCCAAATTAAAGAAAGACCTGGCCCAAACCCTTCATGACCGGGAAGAAGGCAATCGTTTTGAAGGTAGGTTGGATAATCAATATTCGAAACCGGAAGATAAAGATAAATATCTGGCCGTTTTAATGATGGACGGGGACAAAATGGGCAAGCTGATAAACGGCGAAACCATTGGCGCTTCCTGGGAAAAGGTTATGCATCCGGAAATATACAGGAGACTGACCAATGTAGATTTTGATCCTTTATACCGTAAAAACTGGCAAAAGATTTTTGATAACTACCCCAATAGGTTTATCACTCCTTCCATACACGCGGCGATTTCCGAGGCTCTGGCCGATTTTTCCATTTATGGCGTTCATCCGATTGTTAAAAAATACGGCGGTCGGTTAATCTATGCCGGCGGCGATGATGTGTGTGCCATTTTCCCTCTGGAAAACGCCATGCCCGCCGCACGTGAAATACGGGATTTTTACCGAAGCAGTTTTAAATGGATTCAAGATGGACGTGTGGATGATATCATAGATGGTTGGCGGCCGCAGCCGGGTAAAATGGCCGTCATGCTGGGACGGGCAAGTCAAATTTCCATCTCCGCCGGATTATTAATCTTTCATCATAAGGAAAATCTTAAAGAGATGATCCAACGCGCTCATACTCTGTTGGATACAAAAGCTAAAGAGCAGGGCGGAAGAGATGCGCTGGCGCTGGAATTAAAAAAGCGCTCCGGCGGCTCCCGTTATGTGACGGCAAAGTGGGATAATGATATCTGGAAAAACATGGAAAAAGTCCAAATGGCGCTGGCCGGTGAAGAAAAAGAACTTTCGCGATCCCTGTTGTATCGCATATCGGCCTATTCCGACGGACTTTATCACGTATTAAATCATCCGGATAAAGAAATGCCGGTACGTTTTATCTCCCAACTTATGGAAAAATCCGGCCTTAGGACACAAGAAAAAAGAATTGAAATTGCCCACAATGTAAGCACTATCCTCACGGCAGAATCGAATAAGATCGACGCGGACGGTCTTATTATTGCGGCGTTTTTAGCAGAAAAGGAGGCCCGATGAGCTGGTATGAATTTAAACCGCTGGACACCTTGTTCTTTAAGGATGCATCGCCCATGAATATGGGACAGGATCACTCCGCCCAAAGCTTGTTCCCGCCCGCGGCCGGTACCCTGGCCGGCGCCCTGCGTACAGCCGTGCTTGACCAGAATAACATTGCCTATGATGATTATCATGCAGGCAAAATACCCTCGGAACTGGAAACGGCCATAGGAAAAGCGGGCGCTCACGCACCGTTTAGCCTGATAGGCCCGTTTTTAAAAAAAGGAGAAACGCTTTTTCTCCCAACGCCCTATAATTGGTTTGTTGATAAAGATAGAAGCCTTTCACCGGTATATAAAGCTCGCATTATATCAAGCCCGTTGATTGCAACCGATAACGACAGGCTTGTGTGGGCAAAAGGGGAGGGCACCGAACTGGAAAATATGGGCGGGCAATGGGCGCCTCTTTCCAAATTCACGACCATAAAACGTGAGGATATTAAACCGACTTCCTATTTTTATTGTGATGAAATCCGTACCGGTATTGCCATGGATGGTTCACGCAGGGTACGGGAGGGCCATCTCTATTCGTTTACACATGTCCGTCTATTGGAAGATGTCTCGTTGGTATTCGGCGTATCGGCTCTATTGCCCTTAAAAAAGGAAGGTGTTTTAAGCGTAGGCGGTGAAAAGCGCTTTGGTCCATATCAGCAAATCAGCGCGCCCGAAATTCCGCAAGGAAGCAGCGGCTTTTTTATGACATTAACCGCCATCGAAGCCGGAGAGCAACAACAAAATGCATTGGTTGCCGGTGGAAAATTGCTCTATCACGGTGGGTGGGATCTGAAAAAGGGTTTTCATAAACCGATGAAAGCCTATTATCCGGCCGGATCGGTTTTTGACAAAAAAATATCAGAAAATTGTATCGAAATATAGAAATATAAAAGAGGAGCTTATCATGCAAAATAAAGAAATTATTTCCATGTGTACATTTTACGCCATTTCCCCTATCCATGCTGGCAGCGGCGCCGCTACGTCTGTTGTGGATTTACCCATTCAGCGCGAACGTCATACCCAGTGGCCCCATGTGCAGGCTTCGGCGGTAAAAGGCGCCATGCGTGCCCATTATCGTAAGTTTGCGGATGAAGAAGCCGGTGATTTGATCAATCTGATTTTTGGTTCGGACTCCGACAATGATGGCACCAAAAAGATGGGCAAAGAGGATGTGCCCGCCGCGGTATCCATCTCCGACGCGCGCATGCTGGCCATGCCGGTACGTTCCAATGTGGCGCCCTTTGTCTGGGTGACGTCGCCCATGGTAGTCAAAAGATATATACGGGATATGGCCTTCCTCGGAAAGACAATAAACTGGAATATCCCTGAAATAACCGCTGATGAAGCCGTTGTGTTGTCCGGGGCAATGAACGGGCAGATTATACTGGAAGACGCCGTGGCGCAAGTTATAAATACCGACGCCGACAACCCGCTTGCTCATATAACCGAATTGGAGCGGTTGTTGCTGGTATCCGATGAAATGTACGATTATGTGGTCAGCTCCTGCACCGAGGTGCAAACGCAAATCAAGATTGACGCCGGAAAGGGAACCACCGCGACAGGTTCCTTGCGCTATGAAGAACTGCTGCCGGCGGATACCTATTTGTATGCCATTGTCTATTTTACCCAAAAGCATCTCAACCATTTACAGGCCGAAACGGTCAATAAACACATGACGGAAGTTATCAGCGGTTTTATGCAACTGGGGGGCGACGAGACGCTGGGCAGGGGAATATGTAAAATAAATTGGGTGAAAGGAGCATAAAGATGAGAACGTTAGGACAACAACGCGCCGGCTTTGCTCTGGAGCAGGTTTACAATGGGTTGGCAGGTAAAAATCAAAAGTTTTTGGATGAGTTTAAAAGCCTCACCGCCGGTGTTCCGTCCATGATTCTTATGAATGGTTTTGGACAAACACTTGCTTTTATGGTTGCTAAAAGTGAAGAAAAATATCTCATGGTATTTGATATGATGAAAGCATGGTTGGTAAGACAACCGTGGGTCGCCAGCGCAAACAATCGGCGCGAATTCCTGATTAATATAACCCAAATGGAGCAAAACGACTATCTTAAGACACAGAAAGAAGCGCTCTCTTTTTTGGAATGGGTCAAACGCTATGCGGCCATGGAAGCAAAAGGAGGCGGTGAATGATACCGGTTTCCCAAACTTTAAACAGGGTATTAAGCAATCAATTCAGCCAGGGCAATTACGCCTTGTGGTTTTATAAATATCTGGAATTGGATGAAAATAATAATTTTAAGCCACGGGAACGGGAAAGAGGCGGTGCCTACGATATAATCAAAAGGAAGTATGAGAAACTTGGTCAGAACCGACAAACAGAAAGATTGTTGCAAGCCCGCCATGTGAGCCAATTGGCTTTTCTGGAAACATTTCGGAAAAAATATGAGTTATTGGTATTCCGCGCCCGCCTAAAAAGCCGTTTAATCAGCGGACTTGGTTACACGCATCCCACCGAAACCGGACTGACGCTTGATCATAATCTGGGAATTCCTTACCTGCCCGCGGCTTCCATAAAAGGCCTTGTCCGCGCGGTAAGACGATTGGAAGCGGGTTTTACGGATGAAAAGCACGATTCGGATCCGGAGACCATGATCCCCCAATTGTTTGGTGATCAAAAAACGATGGGACGGGTTGTTTTTTTAGATGCCTATCCCGTTAAACCGCCAAATATGGAGATCGAGATTCTAACTCCGCATTACGGAGAATATTATAATAAGGATGAGTGGCCCGGGGATTGGATGGACCCGGTGCCCATTAAATTTCTTGCCGTTGCCGCCGGTACGGAATACGTCTTCAGGGCGCTTGTGGATAAGGACCATAGTACACAGGAAATGATCAAAACCATTAACGATACATATCACAACGCCTTGTGTACGCTGGGCGTAGGCGGAAAAACCGCCGTGGGATACGGGCGCTTTGAAATCATAGGTAGGGATGAACATCCGGATTTGGTAAAAGCCTATGAAAGCTATGTTGAAAATAATATGTCTCAGGAAGAGCGCTATAACAAAAAAGTCTCGCAATTCATAACGCGTATCCAAAATACAAATGCATCGGATTTAAATACCATTAATGCTTTGTTTGATTTATGGCAATCCGATGAATCCGTGTCAATGGACAAAGAGATTGCAACGGCTTTTAAGAACAAAGTGCGGAAAAAGAAAAAATCGGGCGATTGGACATCCCAGTACAAAAAATTATCTGAGATATTGGACTTTGAATTATCCGATGAACAAGTTGAGACGCATAAGAATATTGAAAATAAAGCGAAACCGCTTTCGGTTGATTCTAAATTAGGTAAAATCCGCAAAAAAATGGAAAAATTCATAGAGCGCGGCAGCATAGATAAAAAAGAATTGAAAAAACTAAAAGAGTACAAAAAACATTTTCCGGAGTTATATGACAAGTTGACTAAGCTCCCTAAATAATTGTTGATAGTTCCCTCTGCTGATGGGAGCTTCCCTACCCACGACTGAAGTCGTGGGTTAGCTTTACATTGCTCTCAACCCATCAAGAGCCCTTTGGAATTAACCTACGATTTTAATCGTGGATGGCGTGGTGGATGCATAATACCCCAAACCGATGCATCGGTTTTAAAGGTAGGGGATACCTCGCTGCCTTCGACTACGCTCAGGCAGCGACGACTACGCTCAGGCAGCAAATGGCTTCGCTCAGGCAGGGAGTGGAGAATGAGCTGTCCGGAAGCTTTTCTGTTATTTTTATTAGTAATTCCCCCTATAACACGTATTGCGGTATTTCTCCAATAACACCACTTTATGGAATTAACCCACGATTTGAATCGTGGATGGCGAGGGGAAAACATGGTAACCCAAACCCTTGCATTGGTTTAAAGGAAGGGGATTCCTCACTGCGTTCGGAAGGGCAGGTATGGGGTTAGGGGATTCTTCACATCGTTCAGATTGACAGGGCGTAATGTCAAAATTCTTTGTGTCTTTGTGTCTTTGTGTCTTTGTGGTTCAAAACCATGACCATCGGGAGGGATGCCTCGCTGCGCCCGGAAGGACAGGGGGGAGGCGGCCTGTTTTTGTAAAAATGTCTTATCCCTAAAAATAAAATTTGACAATTTTTTGCTTTTTATCCTTCCCGTTTCAATTGCCTGGAACATATTAAATAAACGATGATTTCTGACGAGCATGCAAAGGAATCAGTGTTAATAAATCAACCGGTATCCTGTTAAAATGAGTAGCGAACATACCATCCTTGCGGTAGATGACAATCCCATAAATGTTAAGCTGTTAACGCGCACGCTGACCAACAACAGTTACAATGTGATCAGCGCTTCATCCGGTGAGGAGGCTATCCAATTGGCTCGCAGCCAGCATCCGGATTTGATTTTGCTTGATGTGTTGATGCCCGGCATGGATGGTTACGAAGCCTGTAAAACACTCAAACAGGACAAGAGCACCGCTCATATCCCGGTTATTTTCCTTTCCGCCAAAAACGAAACGGTTGACAAAGCCCGCGGCCTGGCTCTCGGCGCCGTGGATTATCTGACCAAACCATTCGATCCTGTGGAAATCATCGCCCGCATACAAACACACCTCGATGCCCGCAAGGCGGTTTATGAGCTGACGAAATTAAACAAAATACTCGCCAACGAACTGGATGAATTACGCCAGTCCAAAAAGAAGACGGATTCGGAAAATGCATTAACGGACTTTATTAAAACATTGATTCCCCGTAAATCAAAAAAAATCAATGCCTATTACAAGTTGTTCAGCCGTATAAATATTCAAAAAGAACCCGCGACCACCATTTATTTACCGGTGGTCACGGAAGAGAATTACCTTCTTTACATTATTTGCGGCGGTTTCCGAAAGGATTACCCGACGGCGGTGGTTCAGCTTATGCTGCAAAAATATGTGGAAGGGTTGATGACCGCCGGGCGGCATCCTTTTTATAATGAACATATCCTGATGAACATCCTGGAACGCATATTGGATGCTTTTTCACCCGATGCATACCACACACCGTTCACCATCAGTCTCAATTATGTTGATATCGGCAAACGGGAATATATCAGCCTGTCCATACACCAACCGCTTCCCTATATCTTTGATCAAAAATGCTTGTTATACCATACGGACGGGTTTCCGTTAATTGCCGATTCCAAATACGCGCCTATCGTTCGCGCGCGCCGTTTTACACTGCCGGAAAAAGCAGGCATGATCCATTATGTCAGCGGTAAGGATACCGCTTCGCTGGATATCGAGGAAAAAATCCTGGACATCCTGCAAAATCCATCCGCCACAATTGAGGAAAAAGCGGAACGGATCAGCGACGGGTTGCCGGAAACCACCAAGGATCAATTACTGGTTATGCTTAAAATCCTGTAAGCCCCGCGT
Organism: Calditrichota bacterium; assembly: GCA_003696775.1. Lineage (GTDB taxonomy): Bacteria > Calditrichota > Calditrichia > Calditrichales > J004 > J004. Next base: position 3,121 of record RFFS01000173.1, on the reverse strand, counting down.
TTGCTTTTGGCTTTAAATAAGGCTAACTTTCCCGACTTTTCACAAAGAAATGAAACAGCATGATTACAATTACCGCCATTAAACCGGGAAGCATCGCCGAAGAGCTGGAAATCCGCCCCGGCGATAAACTTATCTCTATAAATAATAAAGCCATACGAGACCGCCTCGATTACCGTTTTTATATGAGCGATGAAGAGATTGATGTGGTTATCGAGCATGAAGGTGAATCCATTCTCTATGAGATCGAAAAGGATATCGACGAAGATATCGGCCTGGAACTGGAAGATATGCAGTTGATGGCCTGCGGTAATAATTGCGTTTTCTGCTTTGTATATCAAAATCCCAAAGGGATGCGCAAAGCGCTCTATTTTAAGGATGAAGATTACCGCTATTCCTTTATGTACGGCCATTATGTAACCATGACCACTATCAGCGAGGCGGACCTGAAGCGGATTGTGGAACAGCGTCTTTCCCCCTTATATATATCCGTGCATTCCACGGAGCCGCAAACCCGTAAATTCTTGCTTGGAATTAAAAAGGATGACGGATTGCTGGAAAAGATGCGTTATCTTACGGATAACGGCATCGAGTTGCACACACAGATTGTATTGGTGCCGGGCGTCAATGACGGCGATGTGTTCGACAAAACGGTAGAAGATTTGCGCCGGTTTTATCCGGGCGTCGGGTCGGTGGCGGTGGTGCCCATCGGTTTAACCCGGCACCGCAAACGTTTAACGCCCCTGCGCATGCACACCCCCGATGAACTGCGGGAACAGATCGCCTTTGTGGAAGAACGTCGTCAGCGATATAAAAAGGAACTGGGTGTGCATTTTGTTTATTTGTCCGATGAATTTTTCATCAAGGCAAGGCAACCCATCCCGTCGGCGGAATATTATGACGCTTTTTATCAAATCGAGAATGGCGTGGGGGAATTCCGGGATATGATCGACCGGTTTGAGGCCGCCTTCGATCCCGCGCGGGCGTTGCCCGAACCCACCCGCGTAACCATGGTTACCGGCGCGTTGGCCCACGGCCGCCTGGCGGAGCATATTGTCCGGCCATTGAGCCGGGTGCGTAATTTAGAAATTGATCTGGTGCCGGTGATCAACAAATGGTACGGCCCTTCCATACAGGTTTCCGGCCTGCTGGTGGCGCGGGATATTTACGAAACCCTTTCGCAACGCGATTTGGGCGATGTGGTGCTTTTGCCGCCGCGGGTGTTAAATGATGACGGCTATTTTCTGGATGACTGGACCTTGCAGGATCTGGAAAATAAGCTCGGCGTGCCCTGTCATGTGTATCAGGGCAACCTGGCCTTTTTGCCGGAAGAGCTGGCCGCCATGCAGGTGGCTTCTTAACTTTAAAAACAGGAAAATCCAAAAAAATGGCAGAATCGATCGTCGCCATTGTCGGGCGGCCCAATGTAGGCAAATCCACACTTTTTAACCGATTAACCGGCCGGCGGCAGGCCATCGTGGATGACAGGCCCGGTGTCACGCGCGACCGTAATTACGGCAATGTGGAATGGAACGGCACCATGTTTGTCCTGGTGGACACCGGCGGCTATATGCCGGAGTCCGAAGACCTGATGGATAAGGCGATTAAGGAACAGGTGGAAATCGCCATGGAAGACGCCGATGTGTTGATCTTTCTGGTGGACGGTCAGACCGGTATTACCGAAACCGATTTACAGATTGCCCGCATGTTGCACCGTTCCCAACGCCATGTGATTCTCACCGTGAATAAAATCGATACGCAGGATTTGGAAGTGAACGCCAGCGAATTTTACAACCTGGGGCTGGGCGACCCGGTGCCGGTTTCGGCCATGAAAGGACGGGGAAGCGGCGATTTTCTGGATATCATTGTGGAGCGGGTTAAAAAACACGGTTATGAAGAAAAAGTCTTTGACGGCATTCAACTGGCGATCATCGGCAAGGAAAATGTGGGCAAATCTTCCCTGGTGAATACCCTGCTCAACCAACAACGATCCATTGTAACCGATATTCCGGGCACCACGCGTGACTCCGTCGATTCCGTTCTAAAATATAAAAATAAAAACTATCTTTTGATCGATACCGCCGGATTGAAAAAACGGGCCAAAATTAAGGAAAATATTCTTTTTTACAGCACGCTGCGCACCCAGCGCAGCATCCAGCGCGCCGATGTGGTGATTTACATGGTGGATGTCAACGAAGGCATCTCACGTCAGGACATCGCCATGCTGGGTGAAGTGGTGCGCCAACGTAAGGGCCTTATGTTACTGCTTAACAAATGGGACCTGATCGAAAAGGACGATAAAACCATATATGCCTATCAAGAAGAGATAAGCATGAAGCTGGGCCAGATGCAATTCATCCCACAAATGTTTGTATCCGTTCTGGAAAAGAAACGGCTGTACAAAGCCCTGGACAAGGCTACCGCCATATACGAAGACCTGCGCCGGCGTATTCCCACATCGGAACTGAATGATTTTATCGCCGCCACCGTTCAAAAAACCATGCCGCCCGCGGTAAAGGGTAAGGAAATTAAAATCACCTATGTTACCCAGATACCGGCGCGCTACCCTCTGTTTGCCTTTTTTTGTAACCACCCTAAACTGATCACCGAGAATTACCGTCGTTTTCTGGAAAACCGCATTCGTGAACAGTACAGTTTTGAAGGCGTACCCATTGTTTTATCTTTCAGGAAGAAATAATGCGTATTTTTTGGATGCTTTTGTTTATGCTGGGCCTGAGTCCGGCGGCCAACACCGAAGCGCTAGTTGAACAGATTATTAAAAACTACACAGGCGCCGATTCGCTAAGCACGGAAATGCGCCACGGATTTGTACGCCAACTGGCGCTGCGCCATTACCTGCTTCGCCATCCCGACGGCGGCGGCCTGCCCCAAGCGGTTTTTCGGAAAAGCGCCGCCCCGGAACGGCAGCATCAGCTTTACACCCCCTCCGGCCATTTTCTGGTGCATTACGATACCTCAGGTGAACATGCCGTGCCCCTGACCGACGCCGCCGGCAACGGCGTGCCCGATTACATCGACTCGGCCATGGTCTATCTCGATCATGTCTGGCAGGTGGAAGTGGAGCAACTGGGCTTTCAGCCCCCTTTAAACGTGGCCGGCCAGC
>RFFS01000172.1 GCA_003696775.1 Calditrichota bacterium | reverse complement strand
CTGTATTGGCATCACCCATTCTTAAATATTGTATTTTTGTTCCAATTTCTAAATCACTTATTCCATCTATTTCCGTATCATATAGTTTATTAATAATACGCTCATATTGATTAAGAACCCTAATTTCCATTCAATTTGTTAGTCCGTATCTAAATAAAGTAGTTGGGAGCAGAATTTGTTTTTCAATTGAATTGTTAAATTCAGTAAATGCAACCAAACTTCCACTTTCAATTTGTAAGCTTCCTTTTGGAATAGTTGATGACGCTTCGGTTTGGTCATGTCTATCGGTAACAATTTGCTGTGCGTTTAATTTCACCGTTATTAGAATTATAATAATCAACAAGTATTTATTCATATTTATCCTTTTAAAAATTTCCCGTAGTAAGTAATGAGTCATTTTGCCGAATTTTGCATATTTGTCCCATGTTTGCAGGCGTCAAACGATAAATAGACGTGTAAACCAGGTGACAAAAAATGTTACCGCCAGGCCCAACAGCAAAGGCAAAAAAGTGGAAACCGCCGTCCACTTCCAGCTGCCGGTTTCTTTATAAATGGTATAAATGGTGGTGGAACAGGGATTATGCAACAAACTGAACAACATCAGGTTAATCGCTGTCAGCGTGGTCCAGTTAGCATGATCAAAAAGCGTCCGGTAACTGTTCAGGCTATCCGGTTCAAAAAGCACGCCCGCCCCGGCGCCCATGCCGTGCATGTCCAAACTCAGTACCGTAAGCATCAAAATTGTGGGAATAACGATTTCGTTAGCGGGTATGGCGACCACAAACGCCAGCAAAATTACGCCACTCAGCCCCACCAGGCTGCCCAACGGTTCCAGCGCGTCAATCAGATAGGCCGCCACGGAAACGTCACCGATTTGAATGTTGGATATCAGCCATATTACCGCGCCGGCGGGCATGGCAAACACCACCGCGCGCCACAGCACTATGAGTGTCCGGTCTATGAGCGAGGTGTAAAGGGTTTGCCAAAAACGCGGCGGTCGATACGGTGGCAACTCCAGACTAAACGCGGATGCTTCCCCACGCAAAATAGATTTGGAAAGCCCCCAGGAAGTGGCAAATGTAAAAAAAACACCGAGCAGGGCCACAAAGATAACCGACCCGGCGGCGGCCAGACCGCTAAACGGCGCCGGTACTGCGGCCCCGATGAACAGGGTGGCAATCAAAATTTGCGTGGGCCAACGGCCATTGCACAATGAAAAATTATTGGTAATAATCGCGATCAGACGTTCACGGGGGCTGTCGATGATGCGTGTGGCTACCACACCGGCCGCGTTGCATCCATACCCCATGGTCATCGTCAGGGCTTGTTTACCATGCGCGCCCGCCTTGCGAAACAGGCCGTCCAGATTAAAGGCGATGCGCGGCAGATAGCCGAAGTCTTCCAGCAGGGTAAACAGGGGAAAAAAGATCGCCATCGGCGGCAACATCACCGCCACGACCCAGGCAGCCGTCAGATAAACCCCATCCACAAGCAATCCGGCCAGATAGCCCGGTATAACCGATACCGCCGCGCTTTTAAGCAGCGGATGCAGGGTGTCGATTAGTAATTCGGAAAGCATGGAAGATGGATAATTGGACCCGGTGATCGTTATCCAGAACACGAGAGCCAGCAATATCAACATCATCGGTATGCCCGTCCAACGGCCCGTTAACAAACGATCCAGCTTCTGCTCCCAGTCAAGGCGCTGTGTGCCGTCATGACGGATCACACGGGCGCTGATTTCTCCGGCGCGTTGATAGATGGCGTTCATCAACTGATCATATACATCGGCGCCCACTTCCCAACGCAGATCGCGGGCTGTTTTCAACACATTTTCAACGGAGGCGGATGGTCTGGTCGGATTATTCACTTATCGCCTCCCCCCGGGCAGGAGTTCCCGTTAGTTCGCCTATGGTGCCGTTTTGAAAGGCTTCAATAATCTGACGATCGCCCTCCAACAAACGCAGGGCCAGCCATTCCGGATTGGGTAAATCGGGATAAACCGCTGTCATTTTCGCCACCAGTGTCCGCACCGCCTTTTCCAGCTTACGGTTCATCTTTTTCAATCGTTTCGGTTTGCAAATATATTCGCCTTCGGCCACCTGATAGATTTTTTCCAGCAGATCGTGTATCCCCTCGCCCTGACGGGCGGCCATGGGCACCACCGGAATACCCAGCTCGCGGCTTAAGGCGCGTTCATCCACTTCAAGGCCATGACGCCGGGCCTCATCCATCAAATTCAATCCCAATACCGCGCGGTCGGTGATCTCCAGAATCTGCAATACCAGATTCAAATTACGTTCCAGACGGGTGGCGTCGGCAACTATGACGGTAACATCGGGCCGACCGAATAAAATAAAATCGCGGGCCACTTCCTCATCCACACTGGTGGATAACAGGGAATAGGTGCCGGGTAAATCCACAAGTTTGAATTTTTTGGCGCCGAATTCAAAGCCCCCCTCGGCCCGTGTAACGGTTTTTCCAGGCCAGTTACCGGTATGCTGCTTTAATCCGGTTAAGGCGTTGAACACGGTGCTTTTACCCGTATTGGGATTACCGGCCAACGCCACCACATAATCAAAATGGCGCATATCCACACCCAGGCGTAACAAATGACGGGCATTATGCACCGGACAGGTTTCACATGACGTGTTCATTCTCTTCCATCATTTGTTTTACATTGATATAACGCGCCTGATCGTTACGCAGGGCAATCAGGGCGCCGCGGATATTATAAGCCACGGGATCCCCACCCATGCTGACCAGTTCCCGGGTGATGCGGGTGCCGGGCACGATGCCCAGGTCCATCAGGCGCCGGCGTTGCAGGCCGCGCAATGCGGGGGAAAGAGCCGTTACGACCACGGTTTCGCCGGGATGTGTTTGCGCCAGGGTACGCCCGGTTGTCGGACTTTCTTCCACGTTGGGGGGCGCTTCCACGGGCACCACGGTGATATTGGCCGCCACCACGGGCGCCAGGGGTATTTCCCGGCCGTCCCCCCGAATCACCACCTTATCCTCATCATTGCGTTCCACACGGATGTGCATGCCCGGATAAAGCCCTTCGGCGGTTAATTGCTCAAACAGCACAACCGGTTCATCCTCCAGATGGATAATACGCGCCCGATGCCCCGGCTCGATTCGGGTTAAAGGCTGTCCGGTTTGGGGCGGCAGTTCGCCCAGGCGGTTGGGAATGGGATCGCCGTGCGGGTCATAAACCGGACGCCCCATGGCTTCGTACAGACGTTCCGCCTCTTCACTGCTTATGTGATGTTCGCGAATCTCGGCCTGACGATGCCAGTCGGTTTCGCTCACACCCGTTTCATCGGCAAGATACCGTTCCCACAAACGGTGGATACGCAAAATACGGATGGCGTACCCGCGTCCCTCGGGCGTCAGCAGCCATTGGCCGTCTTTATATGTGGCCAGTTTTAACTCGATCAACCGTTTCAGCATCTGTGTGGTTTTGTCACGGCTGAGTCCCAGGGCGCCGGAAATACTGGAAAGCGTGGCCGCCCTGTGATGATACTCATGATCATACAAATGCTTCAGGGTATCTTCCAGCAGGATACGTTGTTTTTGCCTTCCCCTGTTGCGTATGCGCGCCCACAACCCATTCTCCGGCCTTAACAAAATAAAGATAACGATGAGGAACAAAAGTCCCGTGATCAGCACACTCAATGGATTCATGGCTCATATTTTTTATGAAAAACCAAATATACGCCCAATTATTAGCCTAAACAAGTTTAAAATTAGCCAAGGCTAATTGTGATTAGCAAAAAAAGCTGCTGTATAAACACAGACCGACAAACTATCGTTTTCTTCAGGGAAAAAGATCACTTAATGTCATTAGGAAAATGTCTTATTGAATCTTTTCCGGGTTTCGGAACCCGCGAACACATAAAATTTTATGTAAGGATGTTATGACGGTTCATAAT
>RFFS01000171.1 GCA_003696775.1 Calditrichota bacterium | reverse complement strand
TAAGCCCGCCTGCGCTGATGGTACTGTCCCGGCAACGGGGTGGGAGAGTAAGTCGTCGCCAGTTTCTTCTTTTGGCTGCCTGCATAGGCAGCCTTTTTTTTAATAAAATTATGTGTCTCTTCTTATTTCATGATTGCAACGGTCAGGTTATCCTTAACAGATAGACCTTTTTTGACTTAAATAATACAACTTTCCTTTTTAATCTGTATTCTATGTATGCCGACTCCCGGCGCCACCTATAAATTAATTTTCATAATAGCTTGTTCTTGTTTAAAGAACATTAAAATTCTTTTGGGTTATGACTCCTGTTTTCTTCCTAAGGCTGTCGTAAATACAAATTATGCGATTATATTTTTTAAACCAAAGAGCACTCATGGCAGGCCAAGGTTTTAAGATAACGTTTACATGCATGGGGGCTTATTTTTCCAATGTATGCCCGGAAAGAATAAATTTAATCGGACTCAATTCAACTGATCGCTAGATTCGGAAGCTGCTTAAGATTGCAATTTATCCATCCAAAAACGTTATTCCTGTTGATGGCCCATACGTGCCCTTATCCCGCCAAGCAAAGATTCTTGATAAAAATATTTGTTACTTTGCTACTTTATTTCCGTAACTCCTGTTGTAATTTTACGTAAGGTAGATATATTAAAATAAATTTTTCCAAGATGGAAGGAGGGGTTATGCCTCATAAAATACTCTATTTACTGTTGCTTACCTTGATGGGGTTGCAAGCCGGTGACTATTTTCAGCAAAAGGTTGCTTATACGATTGATGTCCGGTTGAATGTAGCCACCCAAACCTACAGCGGTACGGAAACCGTGGTTTATACTAATAACGCGCCCACATCTTTAAACAAGATTCTATTTCATCTTTACCCGAATGCTTATTCCGATGACCATACCCCGTTTGCGCGGCAACAGGAGCGCTTTGGCAACAGTCGTTTTCATTTTTCCAATCCCAAAGAGCGTGGTTATCTGAAATTGATATCCGTAAACAGCAAGGGACGTTCTCTAAAAGTGGTGGTTAAAGATAACGCGCCCGATGAAGTTTCGGTTTTACTGGACAAACCTTTGCCTCCGGGAGGGCAATTGACATTGCAACTTTCCTTCAAGGGGAAATTCCCAAAAGTATTTTCGCGCATGGGCCATGTAAGCGGACGCTATTACGCGGCCACGCAATGGTACCCGAAAGTGGTAGTCTATGATCGCAACGGCTGGCATCCGGATTCGTATCTCGACATGGGTGAATTTTATGGTGAATTCGGTGATTTTGACGTTCGGATTACCCTGCCGCGCAATTATATCATCGACGCGACCGGTATGTTGCAGGACAATCCGGCTGAGCAGGCATTTATCGACAGCATTGCCGCGCTGACCCGACATCTGGTGAATCTGAAAGATGCGGATAGACGGGAAGAGGAAATAAAAAAATGGCAAAAACAACACCGCGCCCGAACCGATACAACCGATTTGAAAACCGTACGCTTTACGGCGCATAATGTACATGATTTTGCCTGGTTTGCCGGTGAGGATTATATGATTCATAAAAAAATCCAGCCCGGTGGTGTGTTAACGCATGTTTTAGTCTTGCCAAAGAATGCCTATGATTGGAAAGACGTACCGATGTATGTGACCCGTACGCTGGCGTTCTATGGTAAGCGGGTAGGACCTTATCAATATCCCAAGGCATCGGTGGTGGATGGCAGCCTGGAAGCGGGCGGCGGCATGGAATATCCGATGATCACAATAATATCCAGCGGATACCAAAAATGGAACCGCCTGTTGGAGATGGTTGTGGCGCACGAAGTGGGGCACAACTGGTTTTATGGCATGTTGGGTTCTGATGAACGGGCGTCCACGTTTATGGATGAAGGGAACAACGCCTTTACCGAATGGAAATACATGGAGCATTATTACGGGTCGCGCAATATGACACAATTCGACAGTTTATTCGGTAAATGGAACACCTTGAGTGATGCGGGTGAGTTTGATGTAAATTATTTAACATATGGGACGCTTGTTTGGCAACAACGCGATCTGCCCCTCAATCTGCGCGCGGAAAAATATACCCGTAGTGCCTATGGCGGTATCAATTATGCCAAATCCGCCTTTATGTTGCGCGCACTGGAATGGTCAATCACCGAGCCTGTATTTATCAAAGCCATGCACACTTATTTTGATGAATGGAACGGACGCCACCCATCGGTAGATGATTTCTGGGAAGTTTTTAGTCGTGTATCCGGGGAAGACCTCCGTGTATTCCGGCAGGAGTGGATGGCAACCACCCATTATAATGATTTTACGGTTGCAAATGTGGAAACGAAAAAAGATGAAAACGGTTACCAAACAATGGTATGGCCGGAAAATATCGGGACGATGGCGCCCTTACCCGTTCCGGTATATCTGATCACTGTGGGTAATGATACCCTTGAATCGCGTTGGGACGGTCGGGCGGAACATCCGGTGGTTTTCCGTCATCAAAAACCGGTGAAAGAGGCAGGCGTCAATCTGAAACATATCATTTTTGAAAAAAGCTATCTCAACAACAGCACACGTTTTCCGTGGGAGATGCGTTTTGCGGATGTGATCCCTTCGTTTACAACCTACCGTGGGACTTATATGCCGTATGTATATTTTGATGAGGCCAAAGATAAAACACGCCTTGGGGTGATGGCTTGGATAGGTAATCCGATCCTTATGCAGCATTTTTTAACAGCCAAAGTGTATTATGGCACCGGCAGCGGACAAACAAGTTACGCGACGAGCTATACCAACCGGCTGCCTGGTTTTATAGGCAGTTACTCGGATATTTATGGTCGTTTTATCCACACCGACGGTATGCGCGCGGCCACGGCCAGCCTGAAAATGGCCTTCCTGGACCGCTACGACAGCCAAAAGCTTAATGAAGTGACGGCCCGCGCGGATTATGTGGATTTATACGATACGGATTATAATGAACCGGGTATTTATGATAAAAGCCGTTATGCCACATGGGGCATCCGGGCACGTACGGCACGGCGTAGGATGTTGTATAGCTGGCAGGCTCATGCTGCTATTGAAAAAGGTCTGGGGCTCGGAGCGGATGAGGTGAATTTCACAAAATGGCAGGTCGCCTCGGATTTTACATGGAAATGGATGCGCTGGTTAGCTGTAAGTTGGGATATGTTTGCCGGTTCCGTCAGTGGTAATCATGTGCCCCTGCAGGAAATGATCTTTGCCGGCGGTGGCGTGGACCCGAAACATGAGCAATTTACGCCGGCATATCGGGGGCGGTCGGCGCCCTTGCGCGGCTATACTTATCTGAACGGGATGAATATGCCGGGACATAGCGGAAGTCAAGGCGTGTACATGCAGGACCGTAGCGGTTTGGCTACCGGTTTACGGTTGAATTTTCCCATGGGCCTGTCCGTATATGGCCGGGTGGGCACTCTGGCCGACACACCGGGGCGGTTAACGGAAAGTTCGGTACTCAGTGAGTATGGCGTCGGTTTAAACTGGAATCAGTTACGTTTTATATTCCCACTTTATGTCCCCAACCCGCCGGGCGGGGGCAAGGCTTTCGATTTCCGCATGTTGTTTAATGTGAATATGAATTTCTCAATCGGGGGATAGGGGTATAAAAAAAGGCGATCCGAAGATCGCCTTTTTTTTGGAAGAGTTTGTTTATAAGCCGAGTACATTCTTGTTGGCTACAAACCAATCGACGGTTTTCTTAAGACCGTCGCCCACTTTATGACGACCCTGATAGCCAATCAGATCGCGGGCCAGGGAGATGTCGGCCAGCGAGTGTTTGATATCGCCGGGGCGTTCATCGGTGTAAACGGGTTTGATATCCTTGCCAAGTAATTTGGCCAGTTCGGCGGCCAGTTCGTTTAGTGTGATGCGTTCCCCGCAGGCGATGTTCATCACCTTGCCCGCGGAACGTTTATCCGCCTTACAGGCCAGCAGGTTGGCTTCCAGAACATTATCGATATAGGTGAAATCGCGGCTGGTTTCACCGTCGCCGAAAATGGTGGGCGGTTTATCCTGTAACAGGGCCTTAACAAATTTAGGGATTACGGCGGAGTAAAAGGAGTTAGGGTCCTGACGGCGGCCGTAAATGTTAAAGTAGCGCAGGGCAACGGTTTCCAATCCGTACACATTATAAAAAGCGCGGCAGTAATTTTCTCCGGCCAGTTTGTTGACGGCATAGGGCGATAGCGGCGCCGTGGGCATGGTTTCCACTTTGGGCAGGGTGGGCGATTCGCCGTAGGCGGAAGAAGAAGCGGCCATTACAAATCGCTTAACGCCGGCTTCCTTGGCGGCATATAACAGATTTAAGGTGCCGTTGGTGTTGACATCGTTGCTTTCCAGTGGCGTTTCCACGGAGCGCGGCACGGAAGGCAGGGCCGCCTGATGCAGGACATAATCCACATCGCGCATCACTTCCATAACCGTATTCAGATAGCGGATATCGCCGTGTACGAATTCAATTTTATCCAAAAAGGGTTGCAGGTTTTCAATTTTGCCGGTGGACAGGTTATCAATCACCCGTACCTGATGACCTTCTTCCAGTAGGCGTTCAACCAGATTCGATCCGATAAAACCGGCGCCGCCGGTAACGAGATAACGTTCGCTCATTCCAAAAACTCCTGTTGCTTTAATTTTGATATCTTTGCTGTTTCGGATGGTTAAGGGATTACTTCAATAATTAAAGTAAAGATATGGATGATCTAAGCATATAAATCGTTTTCGATGCGTTCGCACAAATAATGGTATAAGACCATGTGCGCTTCCTGAATGTGCTGGGTTGAACGGGCGGGGACAATAAGCGTCCAATCGCAAAGCGGGGCCAGTGCCCCACCGTCGTTGCCGAGGAGGCCGAAAACACGGCACCTATTGGCCCTGGCGGCGCGCGCGGCCCGCAACAAATTTTCGGATTGGCCGCTGGTGCTGATCAGCCATAGCAGGTCTTCGGCGCGGGCCAGGCCTTCCACCTGACGGGCAAAGACATTTTCAAAACCTATATCATTACCGGCGGCGCTGAGAATGGAGCTATCTGTGGTAAGCGCCAGAGCAGGCAGGGCCGGCCGTTGCAAATTTTTGGTAAGACGGATGATCAGTTCCGCCGCGATGTGTTGGGCGTCAGCGGCGCTGCCACCGTTACCCGCCAACAGAATTTTACCACCGTTGCGCAGGGTGTCGGTCATTTGGCTGATGATCGTTTCAAGCTCGGATTCAAGGGCGTTGAGTGTGTCGATCACCGCGCGATGGGCGTTCAGGGTATCAGAAAATGAGTTGGGCATGATTTAACGAGGGCCTCGCGTGTAATGTGAAAAATCTTTTATGAGCGCATGGTCTGTATTTTCGAAATGGGTGCCGATGACGATGATATCGGCGCCGGCCTCCACCCGTTCGTGAACAGCTTGCGGGGTGCGTAAACCGCCGCCAACGATCAACGGAACCGAGACATGATGTTTGATGGCGCGGATCATGGAAACGGGGACACTGTTTTGCGCGCCGCTGCCCGCTTCGAGATAGATCATTTTAAAGCCAAGATATTCGGCGGCCAGGGCGTGGGCCACGGCGATATCGTCCTTGTGGGCGGGGATGGGTTTGGTGCCACTGATGAATTCCACGGAGGTGGTATGCCCGGATTCGATGAGCATATAGGCCGTGGCGATGGCTTCAAGATTCATATGGCGGATGAGCGGGGCTGAAATGATATGCTGACCGATGAGATAGTCGGGATTGCGTCCGCTGATTAAGGAGAGAAAAAGCAGGGCATCGGCGGAGGCACTGAGTTGTTGCACGCCGCCGGGAAAAATAACCACCGGAACGGGACCGGCGGCTTTGAGCGTCCGAATGGTGCTTTCCATGAGATCGGCCGATAGCAGGCTGCCGCCCACCAGAAACAGATCAATGCCCGATTCTTCGGCGGAACGCGCCAGAGCGGTTAACGCATCGGTTGCGGTTTTACCGGGGTCGATCAATACGGCGAGCAGGGCTTTTTGTTTTTGCAGCGTCTGTTGTATGTAGTGATGGACGGACATGATCCTTTCCTGTTGAAAAGGGAAAGTTACTCAAATGTCCGAAAGCGTGCAACGCTCATTCCATTCACGGAAGATCAGAGGGGCTTCCGGGCCGTGACGGAAAATAAAATCCAGGCATAAAAGTCGGGACGCAACCGGTGGGTGCACGGCTCGTGGTTGGATATGCAAGGTGTTCAACAGGGATCGAAATCCGGTGGGCATGGGCGGATTGTCGGCGTGGCAGAGGTACACGTTGGCCCGGCTTTGTTCAAGGAAAGTACGGAAGGGTGCATCATTCTCCGCGGGTGTCGTCCATTCCGTATCCAGCCCGAGCCGTTTGCGGTAAAAGGCATGCCAGGCAAGCAGGAAAGAATCCAACCGTTTGTCATCGTCGGCATAGAGCGCTTCGATCTCATGAAACAGTTCATCGAAATAGGCGCTGTGGTGCAAATGATGTTTCAGGAAGCGCAGATGTTGCCCGCGCCAACGTGAGTGGAGATCGAGCTGCTTGTCCCGTATGGGTTCCGGGCGGCCGCGGTGTTGTACCGGTATGGTGAGCGTCTGGTCGTTGCCCACGCGCGCCCGTTGCACGGGGCCGCGCTTGCTGAACCGCAGATGTGAAGCCCACAAATAACGCTGCGATAAAAACGTAATTAAAAAACGATCCACGGTGGGCATAAAAACCGGCAATAGGGCGCTGACAATCATTTTTTCGGAATAAACTGACGTATGAATTGTTTGATGTGCGTGAGCAGGGCATCTTTAAGCAATAAACGCGCCCCGCGGGAAGTGAGCGCGATGCGCGTGGTAAACAATTCCCGAAAGAGCGACGTCCATTTATATTTATAGGATTCGTTTCCGCGCATAAAGTCAAATTCCACGGCGCCGTTTTCCATGCCTTCGTTCATGGCGCGCAACATCAATTGGTTGCCGAGACCGTATTTGCCGTAATCGGGATGAAAACCAGCCTGCATATAAAGGATGGTGTTGTTGTGATAATAACAATAGAGGTATCCTATGGCCGAATCATCGTAAAGCACGCGGTAAAAGCGTAGTCGATCCTGTTTCAGCCAAACGGCGGCGATGCGTTTGTGAAAGGCGCCGCGTTGTTCATAATTGAATTTAGTGGCCTGACCCTTATCCGTGAAGCGCATATTGTGTAAGGTAAACAGATTTTGCACGGACTCGTCCAGTTCGTCGGGGTCTTCCACGCGGTCGATGGTGAAACGCGGGTCTTTGTTGATTTTATTGCGGGTACGCCGCAGGGTGGATTTCATGTTTTTGGAAAGTTGTTTGAACAGGGACTCTTCATTATCCGGTAAGGGTAAATAAGGACAAACGGATGTGCGACGTTTATCATAACGCCGATTGGGAAAAAGGGAGGGCGCCAGCCGGTTGATGCGGGCGTCGGGCAGGGTGTTGGCCAGTATTACCAGATCGGCGCCGGCGTCGCTTTGGCGCGGCGACAAAGCTTCCCAGGCAGCAAGCAGGGAGGCGTCCGATATGTTTTCGGGGGCAATGCAATCCAGGTAGTCGGACGATTCGAAGACCGCGCCCATGAATGTCAATATCCGGAGACCG
>RFFS01000170.1 GCA_003696775.1 Calditrichota bacterium | reverse complement strand
GTGGCCAAAGGCGCCGGAGCGTACGCGCCCATGCCGCCTGTATTGGCGCCGGTATCGCCCTCACCGATTTTTTTATGATCCTGTGCCGGTGGTAAAATAAGATAACGTTCGCCATCGGTGAGCACAAATACGGAAAGTTCATCGCCTTTAATGAAGGATTCCGCCACGATGGTTTCCCCTGCGGCGCCAAAGGAACGGTCACCCATAAGTTGTTGCACCGCTTCCAGGGCGCTGTTTTTATCCGGACAGATGAGCACGCCCTTGCCCGCCGCCAGTCCGTCGGCTTTGAGCACCAACGGAAAGCTGTTGCACTGACGGATATAGGCTTCCGCCCGTGCTTTGTTGCGGAAGACCTCAAATGAAGCGGTAGGAATACCGGCGTCGCGCATCACTTTTTTAGCGAATGCCTTGCTACCTTCCAGTTCGGCGGCAGCGGCCCGCGGCCCGAAGACGGCCAGCCCTTTTTCATTAAAATAATCGACGATGCCCGCCACCAGCGGGGCTTCCGGTCCTACGATCGTCAGATCGATACCTTCCCGTAGGGCAAATGCGGCCAAGCCTTCGATATCATCCACGGGAATATCCACACAGTGCGCCAGTGGTGCCATGCCCGGATTGCCCGGGGCGGCGTACAGGGCCGTCAGCCGGGGACTTTTACGGATGGCCCAGGCCAGGGCGTGTTCCCGGCCTCCGCTGCCTACAATTAAAACTTTCATCTGGCTGTTTTTCCTTCTTTAATACGTTTGATCTCATCCCTCAGGACGGCGGCTTTTTCAAATTCCAGATTCATGGCCGCCGTGCGCATGTCTTTTTCTAAACGCTTTATCCGTTCTTCGTTGCTTAAACCGGCCTCGTAATGTACCGGCGGTTCCGCGGCGGCACGGGCCGGATTTTGCAAAACATCGGCCACGGCGGTGCTATTCAGAATATCCTCGGCTGTTTTATGGATGGTTTCCGGCGTGATGTTATGGGCCTTGTTCCAGGCTATTTGTCTGGCGCGGCGCCGTTCGGATTCTTCTATGGTGCGGCGCATGGAATCGGTAATACGGTCGGCATAAAAAATCACTTTGCCGCCTACATTGCGGGCCGCGCGTCCGGCGGTTTGCATAAGCGAGACATAGGAACGCAAAAAACCCTCCTTATCGGCGTCCAAAATGGCCACCAGTGTTACTTCGGGCAGGTCCAGCCCTTCGCGCAGCAAATTGATGCCCACCAGCGCGTCAAATTCGGCCAGCCGTAAATCGCGCAGGATGCTCACCCTTTCCAGTGCGTCAATCTCCGAGTGGAGGTAACGCACCCGGATGCCCGCGGCGCTCAGATAGTCTGCGAGGTCTTCCGACATACGCTTGGTGAGGGTGGTAATCAGCGCGCGCTCGCCCCGCGCCACACAGGATTTAACTTCAGCGATCAGATCATCGATTTGGGTAGCCACCGGTCGGACGTCAATTTCCGGGTCCACCAGGCCGGTGGGGCGGATCACCTGCTCCACCACCACGCCGCCGCTTTGCTCCAGTTCATAGTCCGCGGGCGTGGCGGAAACGGCAATGGCCTGGCGGATGTGTTCTTCAAATTCGGGAAACTTCAACGGGCGGTTATCCAGGGCGCTGGGCAGACGAAAGCCATAATCGACCAGCACCTCCTTACGGGATCGGTCGCCGTTATACATGGCGCGAATCTGGGGAAAACTTTGGTGCGATTCATCCACAAACATAAGATAATCGTCCGGGAAAAAATCCAGCAGCGTATAAGGTGGCTGACCGGGTTCTCGGCCGGAAAGAAAACGGGAATAATTTTCGATGCCGCTGCAGTAGCCGATCTCTTCCATCATCTCCAAATCGAAATTTGTGCGCATTTCCAGGCGTTGCGCTTCCAGCAATTTGCCTTGCGCGCGAAAACGAGCCAGTTGTTCATTCAATTCCTCGCGGATTTGTTCACGGGCACGGGCCATTTTTTCCGGTGTGGTAACAAAATGCTTTGCCGGAAAGATGGCCGCTTTTTCCACTTCGTTGCGGCTGATGCCTGTCAGTGGGTCAATCACCGTAATGCGGTCGATTTCATTACCGAAAAATTCCAGACGATAGGCAAATTCTTCATAAGCGGGAAAAATATCGATCACATCGCCGCGTACACGGAAGGTACCGCGCTGAAAGTCAAAATCATTTCGGGTATATTGGATGTCCACCAGGGTCATCAGAAAATCGCGGCGGTTAAGGATCTGGCCCTTTTTGAAAAAGACCAGCATATCCTGATAATCGGAAGGGTTGCCGATCCCGTAAATGCAACTGACACTGGCCACCACAATCACATCACGGCGCGACAGCAGCGAGCTTGTGGCGCGCAACCGTAAGCGGTCGATTTCATCATTGATGGATGAATCTTTTTCGATATATGTATCGGTTGTGGGGAGATAGGCCTCGGGTTGATAGTAATCATAATAGCTGATAAAAAATTCAACGGCGTTATGCGGAAAAAACTGTTTAAACTCGCCATATAACTGAGCGGCCAGGGTTTTGTTATGCGAGATGATCAGTGTCGGGCGTTCCGTGCGGGCGATCACATTGGCCATGGTAAAGGTTTTGCCGCTGCCGGTAACGCCCAGCAGGGTCTGAAAACGATCGCCGCGGAGGACGCCCTCGGACAGTTGTTCGATGGCTGCCGGCTGGTCACCTTGAGGGGTGTAAGGGGAAACTAGTTTAAACAGGCTCATAGTATGTTTTTGACGGATGATGATCTCTGGGGCAAAGCTAACCAAAAACGGGGTTAATGAAAAATCGGAAAGTAAAAAAGATTACCCAACGGATTCATAAAAATGAGGCGTTTTTTTAACCTGCTGTCATAAAAAAAGCCGGGAAACGGCTCCCGGCTTAGATATTGAAAAAAATTTAAGAATCGAGCAGAACCTTCACATGGTGAGCGGTTTTCAGGCTGTCAAGATAGTTTTCTATTGCCTGATTGCGTTGCTTACGCAGAATTTCATCCATGATGACCTTATCGGGACGGGTGTCTTTTTTGCGTTCCACCACTTTCAGAATATGATAACCGTAGGTGGTTTCAATGATATCGCTGATTTGACCCACGGGAACGTTAAAGGCGGCGTCTTCAAAAGGTTTAACCATGCGGCCGCGGCCGAAATCCTTATACAAACCGCCGTTTTTGCTGCCGTCTTTATTGTTGTTGCCCGGGTCTTCGGTATATTTGTTGGCCAGTTTGGCAAAGTCTTCGCCGCGACGGGCGCGTTTTAAAATACCTTCCATCTTTTTATGTACTTTGGCTTTTTGTGCCTCATCCATGCCCTGGGTTTTTAGCAGGATATGACGAACCGAAGCGGTGCGGTCCACCTGCTTGGCGGAATCAAGCGCGGCGGAATCGGGCTTAACCTGCTCGTTGGCAATTTGTTTTAACAATGTGTTGATGGTTTCACCTTCGCGGATATTGGATTTAAATGTTTTCACATCCAGTTTATTTTCCTTAAGACGTTCCAGGAATTTTTCCTCGCCGCCCATGCGCGCGGCCACACTGTTGTAGATGGAGTCCACCTCCGTTGCGTCGAGCCGGATGCCTTTGTCGGCGGCTTCCTGCAATAAAATCCGCTTCAGGGCTTCCCGTTCGGCAAATTCCTTAACGATGCGCGTGATGTTGCTTTCGGGTTGTTGAGCCAGGGTTTCCGCCTGTTTGCCAAATTGATTGCGGATTTGTTCAATCACCTGGGAAGCATAGACCTTAAAGCCGTCCGCCTCGGCTACAGCGGCATCCTTGTCGGGGTCCAGCACGGTAATTTTTTCGGACAATTTTTTAGCGAGATTGTAAGCGTCGCTGCCTTTCTCGAATCCGTTTTTATGTCCACAGCCCGCCAGCAAAGCGAGCATGATGATCATTGAAATAAAACGCATTAAGCCTCCTGTAAAAAATAATAATGAAACAAGTTTTTAAGATAATCAATTTATCCGCCGGATCATAAAAAATATATTTTGTGGAATTTGAGTGGAATCGTTTTAATTCTGTTTGAATTTTGCTATTTTATAATTTATAAGGTTTACAATCGTTTGAGGCCCATCTTAAAATCAATCTAAGCAAACCAGGGGGTATGTATGGGAGAAAGCGCCGTTAAGCGCACGGCTAAAGGGGATGTCCGTAATCGCTTTATCTTTAACATGTTGCGTGATATCCGTGCGCTGGAAATTATGTTGGAGCGCGGTTTGTTCGAAAGCGGCGTGGAACGCATCGGCGCCGAACAGGAAATGTGCCTGGTGGATCAACACTGGAAACCCGCTCCGGTGAATATGTCCGTTCTTTCGGAACTGAACGATCCCCATTACACAACCGAGCTGGCGCGTTTCAATATGGAAATGAACCTCGATCCGCTGGAATTCACCGGCAGCTGCCTCTCCACGCTGGAGAATCAATTGCGCGATCTGGTAACACGCGTGGATCAGGTGGCGGAACGCTTTAACGCCCATCCCATCCTGACCGGTATTTTGCCCACCATTCACAAATCCGATCTGGAAATGGAGAACATCACGCCCAACCCCCGTTACCGTATATTATCCGATTTACTGGTGGAATTTCGCGGCGGCTCGTTTGAATTGCATATCAGCGGGACGGATGAACTGATCACCAAGCATCAAAATATCCTGTTTGAAGCCTGTAACACCAGTTTTCAGGTGCATTATCAAATCGAAGCGGATGAATTTGTGGATAAATACAATTGGGCCCAGGCCATCAGCGGCCCCATTCTGGCCCAGGCCACCAACTCACCGTTGTTGCTTGGTAAACGCCTGTGGCGGGAAACACGCATCGCCCTTTTTCAGCAATCCATTGATATCCGTAAATCATCCAAAGTGATGCGCGATCGCATTCCCCGGGTTTTTTTCGGTACCGGCTGGGTGCGCAATTCCATACTGGAACTGTTTCAGGAAGATATCGCCCGTCATGAAATCATTTTTTCCGCGGATATAGAAGAAGACGCCCTGCGCACGCTGGAAGAGGGCGGCATTCCCAAATTAAAAGCGTTGTTGCTGCATAACGGTTCCATTTATAAATGGAATAGACCGGTGTATGGCATCACCGATGGCAAGCCCCATTTACGGATAGAAAACCGGTTGTTCCCTTCCGGGCCGACCGTTGTGGATGAGATGGCCAACACCGCTTTTTGGCTGGGTTTGATGAAAGGGATGCCCGATGCATACCGGAATATCGATCAAAAAATGGATTTTGATGACGCTAAAACCAATTTCATCAAGGCGGCACGTATGGGACTGGGCGCACAGTTCCGTTGGTTCAAACATAATAAAATGATACCATCCGATGAGTTGATCATCAAAGAACTGATACCGATTGCCCGGGAAGGCCTGAAAAAGGCCAAAATAGACCGGAAGGATATTACACGATATCTGGACATCATCCAACAAAGGGTGGAAACGCAACGCACCGGTTCGCAGTGGGTGGTGGATACCTTTTCCCGTTTTAAGAAAGAAGTGGCGCCGGATGAAGCGCTGGTGGCCACCACGGCGGGAATTTATTATCGCCAGAAAGAAGGCAAACCCGTACACACCTGGTCGAAGGGCCGTTTAAAAGAAGGGGGCAGTTGGGTGAACAGGTACAAACGTATCCATCAAATAATGTCCACGGATTTATTTACGGTACGCGAGGAAGATTTGATCAATTTAGTAACCAATATTATGGATTGGAGAAACTTTCATCATATCCCTGTCGAGAATAGCAAGGGTGAACTGAAAGGATTGATTTCTTCCGATTTGCTGATTCATTATTTCGGATCGAATTTTGATCGGGAAATTGGTAAATTAACAGTTAAGGATATTATGATTAAGAATCCTGTTACGGTAAAGCCGGATATGCTAACGGTGGACGCTTTGCGACTTATGCGACGTAAAGATTTGAAATATCTGCTTGTGGTACAGGAAAAGAAATTAGTGGGTATCGTGACAGAGTATGATTTTGTACGCATCTGTCAGAGCCTGTTTGAGGAACTTGAAAGCGGACAATAACATCTATGGTCACCCTTCAAAACAAAGCGCTGGATAAGGAAATCCGTTTCGACAGGGAAATCGGACGCTTTGGCCGCGGCACAACCGGACCGACGCTCATTTTTTTCGGCGGTGTGCATGGTAACGAACCCTCCGGCGTGTTTGCCCTGCACGATCTGTTTAACGATCTGGCCCGCATCCAACCGGACATGTCGGGTCGCGTGATTGGTCTGGCCGGGAATATGACCGCCCTGGCGCAAGGCCGCCGATTTATCGAGCGGGATTTAAACCGCCTGTGGCACCGGGAACAAATACATAACATTCAAAAGGGAAAGCTGAATGGCGGCCGTACCATACCGGATGTACAGGAACAGGTTTCCATTTATGACATCCTGCACCACATTCTGCAAACGGAAAAAGGACCTTTTTATTTTGTGGACCTGCATACCACCTCAGCGGAAAGCATTCCCTTTGTAACGTTAAATGACACGCTGCGGAACCGTGAGTTTGCCATGCGCCTGCCCGTACCGATCATTTTGGGAATCGAAGAATTCCTGAGCGGCCCATTGATGAGTTACATCAATGAATTGGGACATATCGCCCTGGGGTTTGAAGCGGGCAGCCATGACGCCCTGCAATCCATTACCAATCATTATGCGTGTAGCTGGCTGGTTTTGGAAGCCGCCGGTTTGTTAAAACGGGAAGATATTCCCGATTTTCAACGCCATTACGATACTTTGCATGAGCAAAGCAACGACGGTGATCATGTATTTGAAATCCGTTTTCGATATCATCGCACCGAGCATGAGCATTTTGAAATGCGTCCCGGGTTTCGCAATTTTCAGGAAATCCGTTCGGGTGAATGGCTGGCAACGAATGACAAGGGTAAAATTTACGCCCGTGAAAACGGACGGATTTTTTTACCGCTTTATCAAAAGCAGGGAGAGGACGGATATTTCATCATCCGGGAGATTCATCCTGTTTGGTTAAAGGTCTCGGCCTTTCTTCGACGCTATCATTTTGACCGTCTTTTAAAATATTTGCCGGGCATAACCATCGACCCGGAGAATCCGCACCGGTTCCGTACCCGGCGTTCCATTGCCCGCTGGCATGTGGTGGATTTTTTTCATTTATTGGGTTACCGGCGGGCCGGGACGACCAAACAATACCACTATTTTGTCCGCCGGGCCTATGATACGGAAGCGCCCTGAACGGGAAAGCGATTGCGCCTGCAACCCGTCAATTCGCGCGGTTTATGTTAAGTCGGGGCATTATTCCCTGCTCAGGAAGGGTTGTATGGATTTAAGCAGGTCTTCCGGTTTATAGGGTTTTTGTAAAAATCCGATTTGATTGTTTTCCTTGATTTTTTGAGTGGCGTCCTGTTCCGAATAGCCGCTGGAGAGAATGACCGGCACATCCCGTTTGATTTGCCGCATCAATTCCAACGCCTCGCGGCCGTTCAGCCGGGGCATGGTCATGTCCATCAAAACCAGTTTTATTTCATTGGGGCGTGTGGAGTAAATTTCCACCGCTTTTTGGCCGTCATCGGCGGTGATTACTTTTAAACCCGCCTGTTCCAAGGTTTGGCGACTGATTTCCCGAATGGCTTCATCATCATCCACTAATAATATCGTCGTATTATCATCCCACTTCATGTCTTCGGTTGCCGTGGCGGGGGCATGGGGGCGCTCTTTAACAGGTTGTTCGGTTGTATGTTGTGGAAAAATAAATGAAAATGTGGTGCCTTTTCCCGGTTCGGAGTCTATTTTAACCGAGGCATCATGAGCGCGCAATATACCCAATACGGCCGCCAGCCCCAAACCGCGTCCTGTAAATTTTGTGGTAAAAAACGGGTCGAATATTTTTTCAAGAGTTTCTTTGTCCATGCCGGAACCGGTGTCGCGGACCTGCATCAATACGAAGTGGCCTTCCTGGAGCGAGCTGCCCATGTAGTAGTTGTCCAGATAGGCGCGGTCGCAATGAATCGGGCGGGTGGTTATATGGATTTCACCGGGTTGGTCACCAATGGCTTCCGATGCATTGGTGATGACGTTCATGATGACCTGTTGAATCTGGGCTACATCGGCCTTGATGGCGGGAAGTTGCTCATCCATGTCGAAGGAAATATCGATTTTAGGCGAAATGGAAACCTTGAGCAGGTTCATCATGTCGCGTATCACCTGGTTTATGTTGATGGGTTGGACGATGAATTTTCCCTTTCCGGAATAAGCCAGTAACTGCTGACAAAGCTCGGAGGCTTTTAAAGATGCTTTTTCTATGTTGGATAAATGCCTGCCCGCTTTTGATGTTTGAGGAACCTGCATCCTGGCTAAACCGCAGTTACCCATAATGGCGGTTAGCATGTTGTTAAAGTCATGCGCTATGCCTCCGGCCAACACGCCCAGGCTTTCCAGCTTGGCGGCGTTACGTACTTGTTCTTCCAGTTTTTGTTTCTCTTCTTCGGCTGCTTTTTGTTGGGTAACATCCTTGCAAACACCGATAAGCACCACATGGCCTTCCTGGTCGATTTCCCGCGTTAAGGTTGTGGCGTGCCATATATCCGCTTTGTTTGCACAACGTACACGGTATTCCAGGCGCGCCACGGGAATTTCTCCCCTTAAAATTTTTTGTAAAAGCGCCTCCGCGGCTGCCTGATCCTCTTCATAAATCAGTTGAAGAAAATTATTTGTCTCTTTGTGGCAGGTGAATCGGAATAATTCCTTCACAGAGGGTGTGACGAATAAAAATTCACCCTTGGTGTCTAATGTGAAAATCCCGTCATTGACATTGTCCAGAATAAAATTCAATCGTTTATCATTTTCTTTTAGGGCTTTTTCTATGCGTTTCCGATTGTTGACTTCTATAAGCAGCTCTTTATTAAGGTTGGCCAGTTCACGTGTTCTTTTGGAAACACGTTTTTCAAGCGTTTCGCTTACGCTTTGCAGTTCCTGTCTGATACGGCGTTTTTCCAGAACAATGGCGCTTGTGGATAAGGTTACAAAGGCGATCACCGAAATGTAAAGTTGAAGAATAATCAATGATAAATCGGGGTTGCCAAAATAAAACGGCCCGTAACCGTTATGCCCGCTCCAACTGCCCACGGCCGAGATAATCAAAACCGACAACAAAGATTCCCGTTCCGTAAAACGGAAGGCGATCAACATTATCAGGGGGATAACCATAAAGGGCAGGGATGCCATTAACTCCAGCTTAAAGGCACGGTTAAACAGCATATAAACAAAAACAAACGTCAGACTGACGATGGATATTAATTCCACAAAACGTCCGAGTGTATAATCCACCCGGTGATTTTCCTTAAAAGAGAAAAACAGCGGTGTGATGATCAGATAGGATAGTAAGTCGCCAAACAGCCATTTATGAAAAATCATTAAACTTTTTTCAAAAGGCAGTCCCAAAATCAGCACCCGGGAAAGGGCCCCCCAAAACGCGGCAAAAGCGGCCATGGCTAAAGCGGTTAACGCAAAGCGTGCAACGTGTTGGGCATTTTTGTAAAAATCCAGCGTACCGTTTTGCCGTTTAAACAGCCATGCGCCAAAATAGATGGTGGCGACAAGTATAACCGGGTTGAGCAACAGAACCAAAAAACGGATTGTACCATAAAAGGGTGAAAAAAAGAGAGTAATTAAAATCGAAGAAAAAATAACAGCCGGCAGAATGCGCCTGCCATAGGTCAGGAAAAGGGCAAATAAGAATCCGGACGGCAGCCATACGGTGATGTGAGCGTACTCCTTCATGGTGAAAAAAAGTCCCACAAAGGCAATAAGAAATGTTGCCGCCGTAATGATCAGATTTAATAAGCTGTTATTGAATGCTGTTTTAACTCGTTCCATGGGCCTTGTGCCACTAATAATTCCCAATACAAATCGGTATATTTCCCGAAATAATTACAATTCTTACGGTTTTTAAACCGGTTAGACATGGGACGAAAATTGTAAGGCCCTTAAATCGTGACTACCGGGTTTTTGAAAAACGTTTAAATTGAAAAACGACGCGACGGATAACAAATGGTCGAAAATGTTGGCCTGAATATGTTCATAATTCACCCAGTCCGTGGTGTTGGCGAAGGCATAGACTTCCAGAGGTAATCCCTCTGGCCCCGGCTTAAGCTGGCGCACCATGCAAGTCAGGTCTTGTCGTATGAACGGATGGTTTTTAAGATAATTTTCCGCATATATCCGGAATGTACCCACATTAGTCAACCGGCGTTTATTAATGGTTTGCGGGTCATTTTCTTTAGGATGGTCCGTACTGACTTCCCTTTTACGCTCGCGAATATACTCCCGTAAAAGTTCTACTTTTTCCAAATTTTCCAAAGTTTCTTTTGTTAAAAAGCGTATGGAGGTCATGTCCACATACAAGGCGCGTTTTACTCGTCGTGCGCCGCTTTGGGTCATGCCGCGCCAGTTTTTAAAACTATCTTCAATAAGCTTATAAGTGGGGATAAAGGTGATGGTTTTATCCCAGTTGCGCACTTTAACGGTGTGCAGGGCGATGTCTATAACATCGCCGTCCGCGCCGTATCGCGGCATTTCGATCCAGTCGCCCACCCGTACCATGTCATTTCCGGCAATTTGTACACTGGCCACCAAACCAAGGATGGTATCGCGAAAGATGAGAAGCAAAACAGCGGTCAGCGCGCCCAAACCGGCAATCAGTTCCCATGGGGAACGCCCTGTAAGTAAACCGATAACCGTTATGGTTGCCATGATATATATGATGAGATTGACGACTTGAACATAGCCCTTAACAGGATGGAGTCTGGAAACGGGCAGGGTACCGTAATAATCGGAGAGGCTGCGTGTAAAAGCGGTGAGCGCCCGGCTTAAAATGATGACGATCAGCAGGTTGACACCTGTTTCCACTATTAGCGTATAGCGGGGGATGAACAGACGACCGGCATGGATAATCAGTACCGGTATGAGCGGATAGAGTCGGTCGAATACTTTATGGCTGAAAAGAAAATCATCAAAACGGATACGGGTTTTGCTGACCAGATTGCGTATAAAACGTGATAATACGTGTTTGCTCAACCACCATGCAAACAGGGCAACCAAAACCAGAATGGCAAATGCTGCCCAATTGGCGCCTTGATGGGTTAATGAATCGAAATAAGTATGCCATTTATCCATGGGGTCTCACTTTCTTTAAGGGGCCACGGCCTGCATAAGGATACCACATACATAAGCGCCGTAAGTACCCAGTGCGTAGCCCAGAACAGCCAGTAACACGCCAACGGGAGCCAGGGCGGGATGAAATTCCGAAGCCACGATGGGCGCCGATGCGGCACCGCCCACATTGGCCTGACTACCCACGGCAAGAAAGAAGAACGGCGCGTGAATCCACTTGCCGATTATGATGAGAAGAAGCGCGTGGAAACCCATCCAGAGAGCGCCTACAATAAATAATCCCGGCGCGTCGAGTAAGGAGCTGATATCCATTTTCATGCCAATGGTTGCCACCAAAATATACAGGAACAGGCTGCCCATGGTGGAAGCGCCGGCGCCTTCCATTTTACGTGCGCCGGTAAAGGAAAATGCCAGGCCCAGCGAGGTGGCAATCACCACAATCCAAAAGAAGGAAGACGTGAGGCTGTAACGCGCCAGTTGGGGAAAATGGCCGGCAATCCACGGTGCCAGGGCATCGCCCGCCCAATGGGCCAGGCCCGTGGCGCCGAAGCCCAGGGCCATAATTATTGTCACTTCGGCGAGCCGGGGTACATGTTGTATGTGTTTTTTAAATTTTTCCACTTTGTCGCGGACTTCATCTATGGCGCTGCTGTCAGCCTTCAGCCAGCGGTCAATTTTTTCATGGCGCCCCGCGCCGAATAATAATAAGGCCAGCCATAAATTTGAAAAGAAGATATCCACCGGCAGCATGGAAGCGAACAGGTCATCACTAACGTTAAAAACTTCTTTCATAGCTGTTTGATTGGCGCCACCGCCGATCCAACTGCCGGCAATGGTGGTTAATCCGCGCCATACGGCGTCCGGGCCATGGCCGCCCACTATATCCGGCGCAAAAATCGATACCAGTAAAATAGCCAACGGCCCACCTATCACGATGCCCGCGGAACCGGTTAGGAACATGATGAGCGCCTTGGGCCCCAAATGTAATATGGACTTCATGTCTATGCTTAAGGTGAAAAGTACCAAACTGGCAGGTAATAAATAACGTGAGGCGACATAATATAGGTTCGAGTGCGCACCGGAAATGATCCCAAGTGTGTTGAGTACGGAGGGAATCAGATAGGCCAGTAAAACTGACGGCACGACCGAGTAAAATTTTCTCCATAAAGGAGTGGATTTCCCTGAAGTGTGAAAAATAATGGCCAGTATGGTAATCAGGATGCCGAATACAACGGCGTCGTTGGTTATCAGAGGCATGGTACATCCTTATTAAATATAAAAATGTACCATCCCCTGAATTAGGAATCAACCGTTAATTGTTTTTGGCGCCGTTATCAATCCATTGACGGATGGTGCTGATGATAACTGAAGAAAGTGCGCCGGAAGGGGGCATGACCGATGTGCCGTCGCCATTGAGTTTAAAGATAAGATAGCTTTGGGCGCTGTTGCCGGGATTGACCCGTTTCAAAGATGGATTTTCCGTACTGGTGACGTTAACAAGATTATCATAGGCCACATCGGAGGCCAGACTTAAGCCCGCGCTGGCGCTGCCACCTCCGTGGCATCCGCTTACGGCGCATTGTTTCTGAATCACTTCGCTGTTGATGCTGCTGAACGTCGATTGTAAACCATCTGTGTTGCCGTTGGAATCAAGCGTGTTCTCCGTCCCGCAACGGATTAGGAAAAGCATTGAAAAAGCAATAGTCATAAAAATTAATGCGCGCATGGAATACCTCGTGTTAAAGTTAACGTAATAGAATCATTTTACGGGTAGCCGTAAAAGGGCCGGCCTGTAAAGTGTAAAAATAGACACCGCTGGCCAAATTGTCTGCGAACCAGATCACCTTATAGCGCCCAGCGTTTTGATGGCGATTCACAAGGGTTGCCATGCGGCGCCCGTTGACGTCATATAACGTCAGGACAACACGGGATTGTTCCCCGATGGTGTAATAAATGGTTGTAGCGGGGTTAAACGGATTGGGATAATTCTGATCCAGTTTAAAGGACAGGGGGGTAACAGGACGGGATGCCAGGGCGGTTACCAGGCCGGCTTCCGGCGCGGGCAGCTTTTTATTGGTATAGATGTGAAATGCCCCCGCGTCCAGTGTTTGTAAGGCGTTGACATCGTTAACGGTCAGGCTGTCACCGCTGAAATAGTCGTACCAGACTCCCGTGGAGGGAAAAGCCGGGTCGATTTGACCGCTTGAAACACCAAAATTACCGATTATGGTGGCGTTCAGATCATAATTACGAATTATGATACGTTTCATGGCGCCGCTTAAGGCCTGACTGACGGACGCGCCGGGGGAATGAAAGGCCGGATTTTCCCTGCGTAGTTTAAGCAATGCGGCAAATGTTTTGTATAAGCGTTTGCGATCATTGTCTTGCAGGTAATCCCAGCGGATCGGCTTATTGCCCGTCCGGCCGTTGTATTCTATGGAGAAGTCGTAACCCAGCTCACCAAATTGCCAAATCATTTTAGGGCCTGGCAGGGTTAAAAAGAAGGCTGCCGCGAGTTTAACCCGATCCAACGCGGTGGATAAATCCTTCACGGAATAGTCCCCGGAACTGTTGCCATATTGCAGATTTTTGTACATAAGCCGTTCTTCATCATGGCTTTCCATATAAGTGACCAGGCCGGCCTGACTCCATCCGCGTTCCTTAAAATATCCCCAGGAAAAATCGGAATTGTTGTTCCAGCCCATGGTGGCTTCGTTATAATTGTAATTGAGATTGCCCCAAAGCAGCATCCCGTAATCGGCCAGGATGGTCTCTTCACTGTTATCGGCAAAATGTTCGAGAATAACATAGGCATCGGGATGTTTGGCCCAAAGCGCATCGGCCATGCGTTTGAGAATGTTGATGCGGCTGCCGTCGAAAGCACTCCATGCGCTCACATCATCGCCGGTATTTTTTTGGGTAAAGCCTTTGGAAAGGTCAAACCGGAAACCGTCGATATGGTATTCCGTTATCCAATAATCCAACACGCGATCCACAAATTCCTGCGTTAAAATACTTTCGTGGTTAAAGTCGTAACCCACGCCAAAGGGATGCGGGCCCTGGTAGCCGTCCTGATTCGGGTTCATATCGGGGTTGTACCAGGGGTTATCCGGGGAAGGGGGCCCATAGGTGCCATCGGCATATAAACGCACCAGCGGCGATTGTCCGAATGAATGATTCAGAACCATATCCTGGATAACAGCCATACCGCGGGCATGGCAGGAGTCGATCAGCGCTTTTAAAACCTTTTTAGGGCCGTAATATTTATCCGGCGCAAAATAAAAGGAAGGGTTGTATCCCCAGCTTTCGTTGCCTTCAAATTCGTTGATCGGCATGAGTTCAATGGCGTTGATGCCCAGGTTTTGCAGGTAATCGAGTGAATCGGCGATGGTGGCAAAACCGTGATCGGATACAAAATCCCTTACCAGCAGTTCATAAACAATCAGTTCATGTTTATCCGGCGGCACATAGTTGTCATCGTGCCAGGTATAAGCGGTTTGTGCCGTTTGCAAAACCGCGACGGCCTGTTCCGTTTTACCCTCCGGGTAGGTTTTCAGATTGGGATAAACCGATTCGGGAATATAGCTGTCGTTCCAGGGATCGAGAATCTTGTCCGTAAACGGGTCGGCGATGCGCAGTGTCCCGTCCACGAGATATTGAAAAGCGTATTCCGTGCCGGGTGACAGGTTATCGATATCCAGCCACCAATGCACATGCTGTTCATCCACGCTGTCTTTTTGCATGGCGTAAGCCGCGTCCACCCGCCAGTCGTTAAAATCACCGATGACATAAACGAATTGTTTGCCCGGCGCCAACAGGGAAAGGCGTGCGCCGGTTGCTCCGGTATAAGTAATCCCGTCCAGGGTGCCCTGCGGCCGGTTGACGTTTTCCACGGGGGAATTGACCATCAGCGCCGCGTAAGTGGTGTCGCGTGCCCCGGCGGTATCCGTCCCGACGCTCATCAGGTAGGCCATGCCCGCGGCCGGCGTAAAACTGTAACGCAACGTATCCTGATCGGTGGAATCCACCGGAATGTTATTGATATACAATACCTGTTTATCTAATTGCGTGCCCTTAATAACAGCGGCGGTTTCAATTTGGTAGGTTTGCCCTTCGGAGATGAAAACCGGAGAACGGCGGGGATCGCCAAAGGAATCGTCGCTTTGCGGCGTATTAAAGGTCATAGTTAAACCGGGTTCAAACAGGTCCAGGAAGATATCCGCGCCGCCGGTATCGCGACCGGTACGGGAACCGTTGCCGTTACGAAAAACAAAACAGAGCTGGGTGATTTTTTTATCGCGTGATACACCATAATAATTATAAGGATCGCCGATGTGTAATTTCCATAAGTTTGTGCCGATTTTGGTCAGTTTGGCCTTGGAAAGGTTGGTGCTCCAGTTAGCAATAACGTATTGCCAGGGGCCTTCTCCTTCTATGGTGACACCGGTATGGGCATAGACATCGCTGCCGCTGTAATCTTTTAAACCGCCATCGCCCTGCGTGGCGTCAAAAATAACGTCAAAGGTATCATTGGCCGTGGCCTGTGGCGGGTCGGTGTAAACTACCTGGGCTGCGGCATAAGCATATAACGCAAAAAAAAGGATAAAGTGTTTCATGAAATTTCCGTATTAAATGAATGATGTGACAATATACGCCGTTGCGCAAGAAAAGTGCAATATTAGTCACTCAATATATAGTGACTAATATTGCATATATAACAGATGGATAATGATTTGTTTGATTGGGAATGAGCCATTAATTTCTATGATCAACAAAAGGCGATGAGAAGGGAGAGAGTTATGCCAAAGGCCATAGGTGTGTTAACATCCGGCGGGGATACCCCGGGCTTAAATGCCGCCATACGCGGATTGGGCAAGGCCGCCTTATATGAATACGGTATGGATGTCATCGGTTTTCATGACGGCTTCCGCGGTTTGATGGAAAACCGCACCACCCGTCTGGACAGCACGGCGTTATCCGGTATCCTTTCGCTCGGCGGCACCATATTGGGAACCAGCCGCGATAAACCGCATCGCATGCCCATTGGCAATAAAGTTCAGGATATGACCGATATGATCCTGGATAATTATCAGCGTCACCATCTGGATGCTCTGGTATGCATCGGTGGTGGTGGGACGCAGAAAAACGCGCTTAAATTGGCGGAAAAGGGGATGAATATCATCACATTGCCCAAAACCATCGATAACGATGTGGTGGGCACCGATGTTACCTTTGGCTTTGACACGGCGCTGGGTATTGCCACCAACGCCATTGATCGCCTGCATACCACGGCGCATAGTCATCATCGTATCATCGTGGTGGAAATTATGGGCCATAAGGTGGGCTGGCTGGCCCTGGGCGCGGGATTGGCCGGCGGCGCCGATGTGATTTTGATTCCGGAAATCCCTTACGATGTGGATATCATCGCCGAGGCGATCATGCAACGCAGTCGCAGCGGCAAAAGTTTTAGCATTGTAGCCGTGGCCGAGGGTGCGGTTAGTAAAAAAGAGATTCCCGAAAAAGCCGGAGAGCAAAAGTGCCCGCAATCGGGGACAATGAAATTGGCGCAAGAGCTGGAAAAGCTGACCCGTCTGGAATCGCGTGTGACCATATTGGGGCACCTGCAAAGAGGCGGCACACCCAGCGCGCGCGATCGTGTTCTGGCTTCGCAGTTAGGGACATCCTGTGCCCGATTCATCGCGGAAAAACAATTTGGCAATATGGTGGCTTTGCGTGGTGAAAATACCGTGGCCGTTCCTCTGGAAGAGGTGGCCGGCAAACGCAAATATGTCCCTCTGGATCATGAATGGCTGGATGCGGCCCGTAAAGTGGGTACCTGTCTCGGCGACTAATTACAGGGGACGTGTAAAATAACGCGGGTGCCGTGGTTATCCGGGTCTTCTTCACGACTGATGCTTTCAAGTTCGATATAACCGCCCTGGGCTTCCATAAACTTTTTGGCCAGGGGCATGCCGAAACCGGTGCCCGTTTCACCCGCGGTTCCTTCGCGATGGGTTTTACCGCTATCTTCCCAGATGATGTTACGTAAGCGCGGCGGTATGCCGATGCCCTTGTCTAGTATTTCTATGCGCGCGAACCCTTTTTTAGCCGCTTTGGAAATGATTCGGATGGTTTGTCCCGGAAAAGAAAATTTAATGGCGTTGCTCATAATGTTGTTTAAAACATTCTGACTAAAGCTTTGCCGATCGATGTATAATTTATGGCCGTTTAACCGGTTGTCAATTTCCAGCCTGATATCTTTCTCTTTTAATTGTTCCCCGAATACTTCACTGATATCCCGAATAATGGTGTCAAAAGGAATGCGTTCCGGATGCAGATGCAGCCGACCACCTTCCAGTGCCATATTACGCCGCACCTTTTCTATCATATTATTTTGCTGAATGGCCGAATGACGAATTTTAGCAAGCCTCTTTGATATACTGTCTGGTAGTTTATCATCCGTTAAACCTAAATCGCATTGTATGATGATGCCTGTAATATGATTTTTCAAATCATGAGAGAGGACACGCAGGAGCGTTTCCCTTTGTGCGGATATTTGTTTAATTTTAATGTTTTTTTGATGCAAACGGGCAGAGAAACCCGCAAGGGAAGCAAGGGTATCGGTCAGGCCAAGCGCCAATGTCTGAAAAATGATGATGGCGATGGCAATCCATTGCAAGGTGCGCAAATGCTCTCTTTCCGCAACGGGAAAATAAGAAGCCAGAATCATTAACGGTTTGTTGTCAATCCCTTTTAAGATTGTGGTTTTAACGGCATAATCCCGATAGGCAGGCACAGGCTTATTTAAATGAACAAAACGGGCCGGGTAGCCTGAAATCAATTCCAGCTCATGGGCCAAACTGTCATTGACCGTTCTGTAAAAGATGATATTGTATTCTTTTCGGTTCCAACCGGTTTTGATGTAACTGTACAACACGGTGTTTTGGGTTATGGGGCAGGTGTAAACGCCTTCCGATGAAGCTTCCGTGCGCAGGCAAAAATTTAAGCTGTCCACGTCAAGGCCGGGACCGCGTTCATACATCAGGTTCTGTCGGGCATCGAGGATGATAACACCTTCCGGGCCCGATGCCGGAAGAAAACGTGTCCATTCATTATCCGTGCCTGGTTCCAAAGCGTTAGCGTTAATGAGTTGATAAAAATTCTTTTCATAGCGTATGTAATTACGTATTTGTTTGTTTAGTTGATTGATGATGCGTTTAATATAATTTGTTTGTACGGTCTGGATGGTGGCTTGTTTTTGTTTAAAAGCATCTTCCGTTTGTGTGTAAATCCAGATATACCCTAGTATGGAGGTAATTAGCAGGAAGAGGGTTATGATACGCAAAAATTTTGTTTTCATATATCATCCGCGGTACTATTATTTGTTACAACACACAATATTATATATGCCGGGCCTGTTAAATAAAGCCCGAAATTATAAAATAAAAGTCACGGAACTCTTTTGATGGTGAGGCGGGGCATTAAAATAGTGTTTTCACAAAACGATCCACATCTTCCTGCCGTTCGCGGATTTCACCGACCAGTAGCAAGAACTCTTCGTTATCCAGACCAAAGTGTTCCATCAGTTTTTGCGAAATGACTTCCCGGGTTTCGGGTTTCAATTCGCTGTTGGTGAAATCGGCGCACAATCGGGCAAAGGTGATAACACGTTTAAAGTCGGAGTGGGGATCGTCATCGCGGATTTCATCTAGTTTATCGAGTGTATGAAATTCACAGGCCATGCGGACATTGGCCGGCAGGCGCCAGTGCTCGCTAAGCATCACGCCCAGCCAGGAACTGGCCGGGAATTCCAACAATTTTTCGGCTTCTTCAGGTAAGATTTTGCGCTTGTCGGCCACAATATTGATCGCCTTAAAATGCTTTGGATAAAATTTCAGATAAAAAAGCGATCCGATATCGTGCAATAAAGCGGCGGACCATAACTCTTCCGGGTCCAGCAAACGCGCAAAGCGGGTGGCAAGCGTACGGGCAATGATCGCTGTATAATAGGAGGCATACCAATAACCCTTCAGGATGGACTTGTCATCCACGGACAGGGTGTTGATAACCGAAAGAGACAGGATGATACGATGAATCTCATTGATACCGAGAAAGGCAATGGCTATTTTCAGATTATGTACTTCCCGTTTCAGACTGTAATAGGCGGAATTTACAATCTTTAGAATTTGGGCGGACAACGCCGGGTCGCTTTGCACCAATTCGGAAATCTCGGTAATATTGATGTCCTCATCCTGGATTTTCTTTTGAAGTTTTTGAATGATTTCCGGTAATACGGGGAGTTTATGATGCTGCAGGAACTGTTCTTCCGAATCAATCTGAATAGGAGGTAAATTCACTTCCGTTGCCTTATGTTTTTCGTTATGATACAATTCATCAACAATCGGCAGATGACAATTGTTTGTTAATTTTTTATTGGAAAACAAGCTTTTTGTATCGGGGAATTTAATAAGTTGCATTCACGTTTGACAATTAAATAATCAGGAAAGGTTTATATGCTGGAAACGGATTTGATCCGCGGATTTTACGCGGCTTTTAACAAGAAAGATTATAAAACGATGGCTGCGTGTTATCATGAACAGGCTGAATTCAGCGATCCGGTGTTTCCGGTATTACACGGCCGCGCGATTGCCGCCATGTGGCACATGTTATGCGCAAGCGGCCCGGATTTGCAGGTGGAATGTGAGGGTATCGAAACGACCGCGCAACAGGGCGAGGCACATTGGCGGGCGCGTTATTCCTTTGGCCCCCGAAAACGAAAGGTCCATAATAACATTCAAGCCCGATTTGAATTCAGGGACGGGCGGATTTTCCGGCATGTGGACCAATTTGATTTTTGGCGCTGGAGCCGCATGGCTTTGGGTTGGCCCGGTATAATATTGGGTTGGACACCCTATTTACAAAAACGTGTCGGGGAACAGGCTCAAAAACGTTTACAAAGCTTTATGCGTAAACATCCCGAATATCAATAATATATTAACGCGCTTCGCGAATGGCCTGCAGAGTATCCGGGTTTTCCAGACTGCTGATATCGCCAACCGGTTTGTCGAGATAAACGGCGCGGATCAGACGACGCATGACTTTGGCGTTGCGTGTTTTGGGTAACGCCCGGCAAAAGCGTATGGCTTTGGGTTTAAGCGCCTTACCCAGCCCGGCGATCACCCGTTCCATTAATTCATTCCGTAAGGATTCCAAATCGTCCGTTGTATCTTTTAAAACAACAAAGCCAATCACTTCGTTATCCTTTACCGGATGCGGTACGGCAATAGCGGCCGATTCCAGTACACGCGGATGGGCGTTCAAAAGGGCTTCCACCTCAGCCGGGCCCAGGCGCTTGCCGGCAATTTTTATGGTGTCGTCACTGCGGCCAAGAATATACCACAGGCCGTCTTCATCAATAGCGGCAAAATCGCCGTGACGCCAGATACCCGGAAAAGTGCGCCAATAGCTTTCCAGATAGCGCTCGCGGTCACCGCGAAAGCCCCGTGTCATGCCGATCCAGGGTTGACGGATAACCAATTCGCCAACGGCCCCGCGCACGGGGAGCCCCTCTTCATTCACCACATCGGCATCCATGCCGATCACGGGCCCGGAAAAGGCGCAGGGTTTTAGCGGCTTAAAAAAATTACCGCAGACGATCCCGCCGCTTATTTCCGTTCCGCCGGAATAATTAAGGATGGGTTTCCGGCCTTCCAACACTGTTTCGAATAACCACATCCAACTGTCCGGGTCCCAGGGGCTGCCGGTGGAACCGGCCATGCGCAGCGTGGAAAGGTCGTGCTTTTTAACCGGTTTTTCGCCGTGCCCTTTTAAGGCGCGAATCAACGTAGGTGAAATACCGAGATGGGTCACTTGGTGTCCTTCGGTTAACGCCCATAAACGATCCACATCGGGAAAGTCGGGCGCGCCGTCGTAAATCACCATCGAGGCGCCGATCAATAATGTGCCGAAAACCAGCCAGGGGCCCATCATCCAGCCCATGTCGGTCATCCAATACATGGTTTCGCCGGGTTTTAAATCCATGGCGTGAGCCATGTCCTGCGCGGCTTTCACCGGGAAGCCGCAATGGGTATGTACGGCGCCTTTGGGACGGCCTGTTGTTCCGCTGGTGTAAATAATCATGCACACATCCTCCGCGGAGACGGGTTCGGTAACGGCCGCATCGTTCTGACCTTGTAGGAAGGCGCTCCAGGTGATATCCTGGTCAGAGAGCGTGCTTTGCGGATAATCGTGATATTCCAAAACGATGACCCGTTTAACGGTGGGGCAGGATTGCAAAGCTTCGTCAAGGGTCTGTTTCATCTCCACCGGCTTGCCACGGCGAAAATAACCGTTGGCGGTGAACACGGCTTGTGCTTTGCCGTCATTTAAACGGGTGGCGATGGCTTGCGGCCCGTAACCGCTGAATAAAGGTAAAATGATACCACCGATTTTGATAATGGCCAAAAAG
Source organism: Calditrichota bacterium (assembly GCA_003696775.1). Taxonomy (GTDB): domain Bacteria; phylum Calditrichota; class Calditrichia; order Calditrichales; family J004; genus J004. The sequence continues at coordinate 5,179 of RFFS01000170.1, read as the reverse complement.
GCGATGATTAACTCGGGAGTCATGGGCATATAGAGTCCTACGGCATCACCCTTACCCAGACCATTGGCGCGCAAGGCGTTGGCACAGCGGTTGACTTCTATATAGAGTTGCCGATAGGTCATGGTGCGGATCGCGCCCGCTTCACTTTCGTATTTTAACGCCAAGCTGTCGGCCCGGGCTGTATCCTGCCATTTGTCAAGACAATTATCGATGATATTCATTTCCCCATCGACGCACCAGCGTGGGAATTCCGGACCGTCGCTCATATCCACTATCCGGCTGTACGGGGTACGGAAACGGATATCCAGATCACGCATGACCGCGTCCCAAAACCAGGCGATATCATCCACGCTTTTTCGGAAAAGCGTATCGTAATCCTCAATGTTATACTGTTGCATAAATCGTTGTAGATTGCTTTCCGCCATCCATTGCGGATTGGGTTGCCAGACGATTTTTTGACCAAAGGGAAAAGCGTTTTGGGACATAGCAGCCTCCGAACAAGAATTTATCGTTTTGAAAAAGGTTTACGCACCAGAGTAAAGCGTTCACCGAGTTTGGTGTATTCCGCCCCGGCCAGTCGGCCCACGGGTTGAAGTTTACCGGTATCGATACGCCCGTTGTTCAGCAGTTCATCCCGAATATGAAAAAGGACGATCTCACCAATTATCAAAAAACCACCGCCGGGTTCCGGGGGGCCGATTTCAATGATTTGCATCAGACGGCATTCCATATTAATGGGGGATTCCTCCACACGAGGCGCCCGGACAATTTCCGAAGGGCCCGGCGTCAGGCCGGTTTCTTTAAATTCATCGTACTCGGGCGGGTATTCCGTGGCGGCGTTATTCATCGCTTCCACGATAGCTTCATTGACAATATTGATGACAAATTCACCGGTATCCCGGATATTTTTTAACGTGTCTTTCTCCGCGCCGTCAGTGCCGCGCCGGGTGGGCGCAAAGCATATGGTGGGCGGTTTGGATGTGATGCCGGTAAAAAAAGAAAACGGCGCCACGTTGTAAACCCCCTCCGTTGATATCGTGGAAACAAAGGCGATGGGACGGGGCAGGATGCTTCCGATCATCAGTTTGTAATTATCCTTAAATGTCTGTTGTTGTGGATCGATTTTCATAAGTCTCCAGTCTTGAATGTTTTAGGAATTATTCCATCCAACTGTATGGATAGTGGGGATCGTCTATGCTGGCGGCATCGGCAGCCAGGCGCAGGGGACGAAAGGTATCCAGCATCACCGCGTACTCATCCGTCTCTTTAGCGCCAATGCTGCCTTCGTATTTACCCGGTTGCGGGCCGTGGGGCAAACCCGCCGGATGCAGGGTGATGGAGCCCTCGGAAACCCCTTTCCGGCTCATGAAATCCCCTTCCACGTAATAGAGCACTTCGTCGCTGTCCACATTACTATGGGCATAGGGGGCCGGAATGGCTTTTTCGTGGTAATCGAACAGCCGGGGACAGAAAGAGCAGATGACGAATCCCGGGCCCTCAAAGGTTTGATGCACGGGGGGCGGTTGATGCACCTTGCCGGTAATGGGCATGAAATCGCGTATGTTGAAAATCCAGGGATAGAAATAGCCGTCCCATCCGACCACATCAAAAGGATGATGGGCCAGGGTATATTCCTGGATGCCTTGTTCCACGCGCACTTTAATCGGAAAGGCGCCGGATTGATCCATGGGCGGCATGGGCTCGGGAACGCGGATATCACGCTCACAGAAAGGGGCATGTTCCAGCAACTGGCCATGTTTGTTGAGGTACCGTTTGGGCGGCGCGATTTCGCCCCGGGCTTCCATCACCAATAAACGGGGTTGCGGGCTCTTTTCGTCATATTCAAATCGGTAAAGCGTACCGCCGGGTATAACAATATAATCACCCGGCCCAAAGGCCAACCGGCCGAATGTGCTTTCCAATATTCCGGTGCCGTGATGAACAAAAATCAATTCATAAGAATGGGCGTTACGATAAAAAAAATCGGCCTGATGTTCCGGAACGGCCACGGACATGATGACGTCGTTGTTGTAGGCCAGAACCCGTCGTCCGCTTAAAAAGTCACCGGCGGGTTTCATTTTAAACGTTTCCAAATGGCGATGGCGGTGCGCGTCCTGACCACCGGGGGAAATGGTAACAGGAGTAAGCGCGCCGACCTGGGATACTTTTGTCGGCGGATGGATATGATACACATTGGAATAGATATCCGAAAAGCCTTCCCGGCCAATCAGTTCTTCATAACGCAGAGCGCCGTCCTTGCCGTAGAGTTGCGTATGACGCTGTTTGGGGATTTCCCCGTGTTTTACATAAAAAGGCATGATTTTACCCTCGTTTTATTTTTTCATTAAATGGGAGCGGCAACCGGTTACCGGATACGATGTCGCAGGCAACCGATATGCTCAATCTCCAGTTCGATAATATCGCCCGGCTCCAGCCAGCCGTCGGTATTTTCCGGGCGCAGTTCCAAAATGCAGCCTGTTCCCACCGTTCCCGAGCCGACCACATCCCCCGGGTAGAGCGTAACCGATTGCGAAGCACGGGCAATCATTTCGGCAAAGGAATAATGAATATCCGCCCAATTACCCCTGGAGACTTCCTTGCCGTTTTTGCGGGCGGTCATAACGGCATTATACCCTTTTTCCTTTCCGTGTCCAGCAAAAGCGTCGGGTGTAACCAGCCACGGGCCGAGTCCGCTGGCAAAATCCTTGCTTTTCGCCGGTCCCAGACCGACACGCATTTCTTCTTTCTGGATATCCCGCGCCGAAAAATCATTCAGGATGGTGTATCCGGCGATATAGTCCATGGCCCGATCCACCGGAATATCGCGCCCCTCCCGGGCGATGATGCAGGCGATTTCCAACTCAAAATCCAGGGCGCTGGTATAAGAGGGGCGTGGCACATCGGTGTTATGGCCGTAAAATACATTCGGATTGGAAAAATAAAAGACGGGAAAGGCGTACCATTCGTCCACCACGGGCAGGCCCCGTAAAGCCCGCGCGGCCTTCACATGTTGCAGGAAGGCGTAAAAATCACGAAAAACAGGCCGTGTAACGGTAGGGGGTAAAAAGGTGGTGGTGTCCATGTTTAATACATAGCCGGCGTATTCATCCGGCCGGCTTAGAATACGGTTTTGAAGCTCCGCCAAAATGACCATGTTGTCATCCCAACGGGCAAACAAGCCATCCATATCGGACGGCATCACTTCGGACAGGGCGGATACTTCATAAAGCGTATCCCTGACATTTAAAGCCAGAGCCGGAGCGCCCTTGTCATTTTTTAATTGCGCGATTTTCATGGTAGCTCCTATAAGTTGCCGCGGCGGGCCTGTTCCCGTTCGATGGACTCAAAAAGTGCCTTGAAATTCCCTTTACCGAAGCCTTCCGCGCCTTTCCGCTGGATAATTTCGTAAAAAAGTGTGGGGCGATCCTGCACGGGTTTGGTAAATAACTGCAACAGGTAACCGAATTCGTCACGATCCACTAAAATACCGAGGCGCGCCAGGTCGGCCACATCTTCATCAATATCCCCCACTCGATCACGCAACACCTCATAATAGGTCTGGGGCACTTCGAGAAATTCTACTCCATTGGCCGTGAGCTTATCCACCGTGGCGATGATGTCGTCGGTGTCCATGGCGATATGTTGCACCCCGGGACCGGAATAATATTCCACAAATTCCTGTATCTGCGATTTGCGCAAACCCGCGGCGGGCCGATTGATGGGCATTTTAATCCGCTTGTTGTCATTGGTCATAACAATGGATCGCAGCGCGGTGTAATCGGTGGAAATATCTTTGTCATCCACCGTCCAGAAGCGTTCCCAGCCAAACACATGTTCATACCATTCGGCGATTTTTGTCATCTGGTTTTCCGGTTGATTGCCCACAAAATGATCCACAAAATTTAGACCGACGGGGGAGACGTTTAATTGAGACGAACGCGCTTCGTAGCCGGGTAAAAAGGGGCCGTTGTATTTGTCGCGTTGAACAAAACTGTGTATCGTGTCGCCATAGGTTTGTATGGAAGCGATGATCACCTTACCGTGGTCATCTTCCAGCACGGTGGGTTCCTGAACGGAAACCGCGCCCCGTCGGGTCACATATTCCCAGGCGGCCTGAGCGTTATCCGTCCAAAAAGCCACATCCTTTACGCCGTCGCCATGCAGACGTAAGTGTTCATGTAATGGCGAATCGGCCATGTAAGGTGTGGTAAGCAAAATACGGATTTTATTTTGCTGAAGCATGTAATTGGCCGTTTCCCTGTTGCCGGTTTCCAGTCCGGAATAAGCTTTGAGCTCAAAACCAAACTGTGTCTGATAAAAATGGGCCGCCTGTTTGGCATTCCCCACAATGAGATGGATATAATCCGTCCCCAGAAAAGTAAAGGGCGTACTCATAATGTACCTCCAAAAATTTTTTACGGTTGTAAGATACGCAGAGCAGGGAAATAACAAAACAGAAATCGATCCGGGAATGATGAAAAATGTGTCTTCTTGTGGATAAGGGTATGTTGCCGCTGCCTTCGACTTCGCTCAGGCAGCGGGAAAGAATCATTTTTGCTCAGACAGTGTGTTTTAGCTGGTTGCTCTTCACCTGTAGGTGGTCGAGCGAAGCCGACTAGTTACTCACACTACGGTGATTGATCTTCACCTGCCGGTGGTTGAGCGAAGCCGAAACCACCGGTATAATTAATATGACTACTTTCATTCATACATTTCGCCAATTCATGTAATTTTTCAGGTGTGTTGTTAATTAAAGCTTCTTTTTTCTTTCTGCTCCAGCCCTGAATTTGTTTTTCTCTGTAAAAAGCTGTATCTATTCCTGGATATTCTTCGAAGTACACTAATTTTACTGGAAGACGGTTTTTGGTATGATTTGCCCCTTCACCGGCCTGATGTTGTGCAAGCCTTCGTTTCAAATTGGTTGTACTTCCGGTGTAATAACTGCCATCCGCACATTCTAAAATGTACATATAACCTTTCATACACCTAACCCTTTGGGATTGGTTAAAGCATCAAATCCATGTTGTTAAAGACCATTCCTTTTACTACTATCAAAAATATAATAAGCCGGATGACTCAAGTAAATAATACAAAGTTGTTGTTTTTTTATTCCTGAATTTGTCTGTGTTTGGTACCGCTGCCTTCGACTACGCTCAGGCAGCGGGAAAGAATCAATTTT
>RFFS01000169.1 GCA_003696775.1 Calditrichota bacterium | reverse complement strand
GGATTTTTATCTCCCAGGTATAATTTCAAAGTATTCATTGCCAGAATTGACATAGGATTTTTTGATTGAACGGCCGCATCGATTTCATCAACAAGCGAGTCCATCGACTTATTATATACATCATATTCAAAAAGTTTTAAAGAAGCAGAATTATGCGTCATTATTTTTTCCGGTTTTCAATATCAAATAACTAAGCGCCGCCACCATCCAGGCATTGGACCAGCGCATGTAAATAATACGGTTTGAGTAATATCGGTATAACCGAAAGTAAAAAGCGCCGTTTTTGTGACGCATCTTTTGCAAGGCAAAATCGGCGACAGACCACGCGGTATCCAGTTTTTCAAAACGGGATAATGTCAGAATAGACTGCGCAACGCCGGTACTGTCCACGGGATAAATTCGATCACTACGGAATTTAGGGATGCGACCCTGGTAAAAAAAAGTATTTGAATAATAATCCAGTCCTTTTTCCAATGCCGGTCTTGCCTGATCATCCTGGCATAAGGCACTGTAAATATCCAGACAATCCAATATGTATCCGGTATGATAGTTATCCACCCAGGTACGGGCATCGTTTAAGGCGTAGGGCCAGGAGCCATCGGGATTTTGATGGTGAATCACAAAAGCGGCACCCGCTTCCGCCCTTTTTTTGTACGTTTCCTTTTGGGTAAGAAAATAGACCTGTGCCAATAATCGTACGGCTTTCATCGATGCATTAAGCACCAATTGATGGTCATTCGGTGAATAGGAATAACAAACACCTTCATCGCTTTCGGTGCAATTAAGATTCTCCGTGACAAAAGAAACGCTACGGCACACCATATTTTTTAATTTTTCCAATTGGAAAACCTGATACGCTTCGAATAAAGCATGGATAATAACCCCGGTGGCCACAATATTGGGCGAACCGGCGGGGATGGAAGTATAACGAGCCGCCCAGTGAAAATCATATCCCCAACATAAGGCATCATATCCTGTTGACCTTAACCTTTCCAATTCATCCGCAAGATGCCGTACGCGCTTTTCCAGGGCATCTTTTTTATCAGGTTCAGTCGTTGCCATATAGGTATAGGCCTGTATGCTGAGGCCGAGGGTAACGGGATTGTAACCCGGCTGAACGGCAAGCGCCGGTCTCAAATTTAAGGGCAGGCGCCGGCCCACCTGTTGCGCCAGAAATTGTAAACGGTGCGGCAATGGTTTTAAAAAAGGTGAGGCAAGCCAATCATACGGATCATATCCATGAAAATTATTTTGCTCCATATAACGCAGCAAACGATCCCGGGCTTCGATTAACATGGCACGCGTCACGGTAAGGAAACAACCCTTCCTTCGCGAATCGATTGTAAAATCTTAAACGGTATGAGACTGGAATAATAAATCGCATCAAACGGCACGGGACACGCACCGCCCTGTTCTATAGCCTGAAGAAAAGCGGCGACTTCCCGCTCATGTCCTTTATCCTGTGTGTTTTTAAATGACTTCTTATTCTTAGCATAGATATCCAATTGTTTGAAGTCGCGTAAAACAGCCGAAACCCCATTGGAATGGATTTCAAGATATTCCTTGTCCAGTGATTTATTTCCGTTTGCAAGGTAGGCGATCGATGCGACCGAACCATTTTCAAAGGCCAGGTTAATGGTAACGGTATCGACTGTGGGCGCCAGAGACGGTAAGGCCAGGGCATGCACCGATACCGGACGGCTGTCGGCAAGATAAATGCATAAATCCACAAAGTGGCACGCTTCGCCAATGATGCGGCCGCCCCCCACTTCCGGGTCCTGTGTCCAATGATCACCGGGAATATGACCCACATTGACGCGGTAAACCATAGCCTTTGGCGAAGGGTCATTGAAATAAGCGCGTAACGTTTGAATGAGCGGCGCGAAACGTCGGTTAAATCCCACCATCAAATGGCGTGGTTGTTTTTCATGCAACCGTTTGATTTCGTCCAATGCCTCTTCATGCAGCGCCAGAGGTTTTTCAACAAATACATGTTTACCCGCCTGCAGGGCTTTCCGTACATACTCAGCATGGGTGTTGTGTCGTGTGGCAATGAACACAGTGTTTATTTCGGGATGTTCCAGTACGGCTTCCGCGTCGGTAACCGCTTCGTTGAACCCGTATTTTTGAGCGATATTTGTCGCATTATTCCCGGTGGATGTGGCCACCGCCACCATTTGGGCCTTCCCGGCCACATTAGGCAGCAAGGCTTTTTGCGCAAAAGACCCGGCGCCTATAAATCCGACCCGGACTTTTTTTTCCGCCTTTGAAATATGTTGCGGAAAAGTTACCGTTTTTTGTGGTTTTCCGTTAAGGTCATACGCCAGCACAATACCAAGAAACGGTTCGCTTTTATTGACTATTAATTCATAAGCCTGCAAGGCGTTTTCAAAAGAAAAGGTATGTGTTCTTAACAGATCGATGTTCAGTCGTCCTGCGGCCAATAAATCCACAAAGGCACGCATGTTGCGATTTTCAGTCCAGCGTACATAGCCGATCGGGTAATCCAGTCCTTTGTCTTCATAAACATCATCATACCGCCCGGGGCCATAGGAAGCAGACATGCGCAATTCCAATTCCTTTTTATAATAATTGGGTCGGCTGAATCCGGTTGGCACGGCGCCGACAATAATCACACGCCCTTTTTTCCGGCATAACACGCCCGCCAATTCCACCGGGTCCAGACTGGATGTGCCTGCCGTAATGATTACAGCGTCCACGCCATATCCGTCCGAGACTTTTAACACAGACTGTTCCAGACCGGCATGGCCGCGTTCCATGGCAAGCATGGCGCCCGATTGTCCGGCCAGTTTTACCATGGCCGGATCGATATCAATACCCACAACCTTTACACCGGCGGCATTGAGCATTTGCACGGTCAATTGACCGATGAGCCCCAAACCAATGACGGCAACCACTTCACCGAGACGAACATCCGCCTGACGGATACCCTGCATGGCGATGGCGCCCACCGTGGTAAAAGCGGCATTGTCCATGGCCACATTTTTCGGTACGGGGACGCAAAGATTTTTAGGAACCGCCACCACTTCGCCGTGCAGAGCGCTGGTACCCCCGCAAGCAACATGATCACCGACTTTGAATCCGGTTACATCCGCGCCCACTTCCACAACTTCCCCCGCGCAACTGTATCCAAGGGGTGCCGGAAAATCCAGTTTATTCATCACCTTTTGGTAGGTGGCGCCCACGCCTTCTGTTTTAAGGGAATCCAATACCTGTTTCACTTGGTCCGGCTTTTTGCGGGCTTTTTGTAACAGCGAACCGCGGGCGGTTTTTACTTTGCTGCCCTCGGTACCGGCACTGACTAACGAAAAATGATTACGTACCAGAAGATAACCCGGCCGAACCGTGGGCATGGGCACCTCGAGCAATTCCATTTTTCCCGTTTTTAAGTTTTGAACAAGTTGTTTCATTAAGATCGTAAACCTTTAACTCATTTCTTTAAGTTTTTCTTTATCTAAATAGGAAACTATAAATC
>RFFS01000168.1 GCA_003696775.1 Calditrichota bacterium | reverse complement strand
TTTATGGATAGTGTTAAGTTTTTGGCACGATTTATGTATAATAAAAAAGTGAGTTAGGTCGTTGGTTGAGAGGGTAAAATAGTTCTAATTTCTGCTCCTTTAAATTAAGTGAGTTAAACATAAGAGCCTCCATACCTCCCTCCTTTAAAGGAAGAATTATTTTCCCTCTCTTTTTTTCAACGATAACTCTCCCAGCTTTCAATTTTCAAATCTTCCATCCGCCAGGCTTCCAATGCTTCTGCCAAACGTTGTACCAGTTGTCGGTTTGTGAACAACATGACATTGTAATCCGCGGCGGCGCGACGGATCAGGTAGCCGTTGGTCAGTTCTTCCTGCTGAAAATTCTTGGGAATGTTAATCACCATATCCACCAATCCTTCGCGGATATAATCCAGGGCATTGGGTTTTTTATCCTTGTCCAGGGGCCAGTGCAGGGTTTGTACATCAAAACCGTTGGCGCGCATAAATCGCGCGGTACCTTCGGTGGCAAAGAAACGCACGCCCAGTCTGTTGAAAATATGCAGGGCTTCCAACAACTCCGCTTTGGATTCGATGCTGCCGGAAGAAATCAGCATGCTTTCCACGGGTAACTTGTATCCAACGGAAAGCAACGCTTTCAGAAAGGCTTCGTTGAAATCATCGCCCAGGCAGCCCACCTCACCGGTAGAGGCCATTTCCACGCCAAGGATGGGATCGGCGCCTTCCAGTCGTGTAAAGGAAAATTGCGGCGCTTTTACGCCGACATAATCCAGTTCAAACAGATTGCTGTCCGCGTCGGGCGTGGACCGGCCCATGATGGCCCGGGTGGCCAGTTCTATCATATTCTTACGCAGGATTTTGGACACAAAGGGAAAACTGCGCGAAGCGCGTACGTTGCATTCGATCACCTTAACCTGATTGTTTTTGGCTAAAAATTGAATATTCATAGGGCCGGTGATCTTTAATTCCGCGGCGATTTTACGGCCGATTTTACGAATGCGCCGCAGGGTTTCCAGATAGGTGCGTTGCGGCGGAATCACCAGCGTGGCGTCGCCGCTGTGCACACCCGCGTTTTCCACATGCTCGGAAATCGCATAAGCGATGATGTGTCCCTCGCGCGCCACGGCATCGTATTCGATCTCCTTGGCGTTTTGATAGAACTTACTGATGACGGTGGGAAATTCCGGGGAAAGTTCCACGGCTTTTTCAAGATAACCGGTGAGTTCCTTTTCATTGGATGCCACGGCCATGGCCGCGCCGCTTAACACATAAGAAGGCCGCACCAGCACCGGATAGCCGACCCGTGCGGCGAATTCCCGGGCCGATGTCATGTTGTCCAGTTCCTGCCATACGGGTTGATCCACACCAATGGTATCCAGCATGTGGGAAAAAGCCTGGCGGTTCTCGGCACGGTCGATGGAGGCCGCCGGGGTACCCAGGATGGGAATGCCGGCTTTGTCCAACGGCATGGCCAGGTTGTTGGGTATTTGTCCGCCAACGGAAAGGATCACCCCTTTCGGATGCAAGGTACGAAAGATTTCTATGACCGACTCGGTGGAGATTTCATCGAAAATCAGCATGTCCGATTCATCGTAATCGGTGCTGACCGTTTCCGGATTAAAATTCAGCATAATGGTTTTGTAGCCCATCTCACGCAGGGCCACGCCGGTCTTTACCGCGCACCAGTCAAATTCCACGGAACTGCCGATGCGGTACGATCCGGAACCGAGAATGAGCACCGCTTCACCTTTCGGAGCGCGGACATCGTTTTCGGTGCCGTTGTAGGTAAAATATAGATAATTGGTTTGCGCCGGATATTCCGCCGCAAGTGTATCGATCTGTTTAATGACCGGGGTGATATCCAGCGATTGACGCAAAGCACGAACACTTTCCTCGTCCCGTCCGGTGATCCGGGCGATTTGCCTGTCTGAAAATCCGTTTTGTTTTAATTCCAGTAACAATGATCGATTTATGGGCCAGACGCTTTGTTCCAGGGTGCTTTCCAGCTGGATCAGATGGGCCAGACGACTTAAAAACCACCGATTAATATGACTTAAATTGTGGATACGTTCCATGTCATACCCCCGGCGCATCGCTTCGGCTATGGCAAACAGGCGCAGGTCGGTGGGATTTTGCAGGGCGCTGTCGATATCATCGAAATCGTAATGGGCGCCGGCAAATCCGGAAGGTCCGGTTTCCAGCATGCGGATGGCTTTTTGCAGGGCCTCTTCAAAGGTGCGACCGATGGCCATCACCTCGCCCACGGATTTCATGCTGGAACCGATGCGCGGCGATACCTTGCGGAATTTGCGTAAGTCCCAGCGGGGCATTTTGACCACCACATAATCCAATGCGGGTTCAAAAAAGGCGCTGGTGCTTTGGGTTACGGAATTGCGCAATTCGTGTAGGCCGTGGCCGAGGGCCAGTTTGGCGGCGACAAATGCCAAAGGATAGCCGGTGGCTTTCGATGCCAGCGCGGAACTGCGGGACAGGCGGGCGTTGACTTCGATAACGCGGTAATCCCGGGCCTGGGGATTGTAGGCGTACTGTATGTTGCATTCTCCGATGATACCGAGATGACGGATCACTTTGATGGCCACTTCGCGTAACAGATGATAATCCCGGTTGTCCAGGGTTTGGCTGGGGGCCACCACTATGCTTTCGCCGGTATGAATGCCCATGGGATCAAAATTTTCCATGTTACAGATCGTCAGACAGTTGTCGTATCGATCCCGGACAACTTCGTATTCGACCTCCTTCCAGCCCAGCAGGTTTTCCTCAATCAGTATTTGCGAGGTATGATTGAAGGCTTTTTCCGCCTTGTCGCGTAAGGCTTCGGCTGTTGCGCAGATACCGGAACCCAGACCGCCCAGGGCAAAGGCCATGCGCACCATAACGGGATAACCGATGGTTTCGGCCACACGCAGGGCTTCTTCGGTTGTTTCCACGGCCACACTGCGCGCCGCTTTGACATCGATTTCCCGCAGGCGACGAACAAACAGGTCGCGGTCTTCCGTTTCACGGATCACACGTGCCGCCGTACCGAAGATGCGCACATTGTATTTTTCCAGAATGCCCCTGGAGTAAAGCTCCAGGCCGGTGTTCAGGGCGGTTTGACCACCAAAAGCCAACAGAATGGCGTCGGGGCGCTCTTTTTGGATCACCTTTTCCACAAAATCCGCGGTGACCGGTAAAAAATAAACTGTGTCCGCCAGATTTTCCGAGGTTTGAATGGTGGCGATATTGGGATTGATTAAAACGGTATGAATGCCTTCTTCACGCAGGGCTTTGATAGCCTGGCTGCCGGAATAGTCAAATTCGCCGGCTTCGCCGATCTTCAGGGCGGCGCTGCCTAAAATCAGCGCTTTTTTCGGTAGGGAAGGGAGCTCGCTTTTATGCATCCTGGGCTACAACCTTTTTTATGAAGTGATCAAATAAAAAACGTGTGTCATGAGGGCCTGGCGCCGCTTCGGGATGGAATTGTACACTGAACATCTGTCCCGATGCGTGCATGATGCCTTCGTTGGTTTGGTCGTTAAGATTGATAAACCACGGTTGCCAGTCATCGGACAGAGTGTCCGGATCAACGGCATAGCCATGATTTTGCGATGTAACATAACAGCGGTTTTCACGGGATAGCCGCACAGGTTGGTTCTGGCCGCGGTGACCGAAAGGCAGTTTAAAGGTTCGCGCGCCGGCGGCGGTGGCCATGAGCTGATGTCCCAGGCAAATCCCGAGCAAAGGTTTTCCGGAAGCCATCATCTCACGGACCACAGGCAGCAGTTCGGTGTAGCGCGCCGGATCCCCCGGGCCGCTGGAGATCACAAAACCGTCGTAAGCATTGGTATCAACCGGTGTGTTATACGGCAAACGGGTCACGCGGGTTTGCGGGGTGGTCAGGTAGGCGACTATGGAGTTCTTGCAGCCGCAATCCAACAGAGCAATACGCGCGGCGCCATTTCCATAATAGCATGGTACCCGCACGGAGACTTCAGGGAGAAGAAACGTGGCATTGGGATCGTAAAAGGGGACATCCTCGTCATGGATGATGATTTTGGCCAGCATCGCGCCCTTATCCCGTAAATGGCGGGTCAAAGCGCGTGTATCCAACCCGTAAAGCCCGACGGTTTTTTCCTTTTTAAGCCAATCGCCAAGTGAAGAACCCGCCGACCAATGATCAAAGGTGGGTGAATAGGCGTTGATGATAAAGGCGCGGGCCTGTATGCGCGCGGATTCGTAACGGGACAAGAAATCGGGGTCATCCGCGGCGGGCACGCCGTAATTTCCCACCTGCGGATAGGTGGATATGAGCAACTGGCCGTAATAGGAAGGATCGGTCAGCGCCTCCACATAACCAACCATGCCGGTGTTAAACACCAGCTCACCCGATACCGATGCGTCGTATCCGAAGGAAAATGCGGGGAAGGTTGTCCCGTCTTCCAAAATAAGTAAGGCGTTGGGGTGTTTATTCATAAACTTTTTAGGGATAGGTTTCTGTTTCGGGGATATAATTTAAGAAAATAGTGGGTTAGTTCACAAAGTAAATTTATCTTTTTTTAGAAAAAATAATGCCGGGCCGTCCTATCATAAGTTGCTAAAAAAATAATGTTCATGGCAGGCTCACCGATGTTTCGGATAATTAAACCTTAATCATCCGGTGAATCACCGCCGCCTTCATTTAGGAAAAAGGATCGGTCATGACTAAAATTATGAATGAGTTCGGTTGGTGGGTGCTGTGTCCATTATTGCTGACAGCCGGTCAATTTTATGTGGCCACGGATGGCGATAACGGGCAGGATGGCAGCTTCGGCCACCCATGGCAAACCGTGCAATATGCCGTGGACCATGTGGGTGCGGGGGATACGGTAAATGTGGCGGAAGGGGTATATAATGAATTGGTAACCTGGCAACGCTCCGGTGAACCGGGGCGGCCCATTGTCCTACGGGCGGCGTCGGATGCGCGCCCCGTACTGGATGGAACGGGTCTGGATGCCGATGAAATGCCGGCGTTGATAAAAATTGTGGATCAGCATGATATTGTGGTGAAGGGCTTTGAATTACGCAATCTGTCTTCGCAAAATTTCGCTTCCGGTGTGTGGGTAAGGGGCCATGCCCGGCGCATCGAAATACGCGATAACGTGGTGCATGATATCAGCGATCCCAACCCCGATGGCGGCGCACATGGCATGGCCTTTTACGGCACGGACGGCACGGCAGTCATGGAAGATATCATTGTAGCCGGTAATGAGTTGCATCATTTACAGCTTAAATGGAGCGAAGCCTGCGCGTTCAACGGAAATGTGCGCAAGTTTGAGGTGTTTGACAATGTGATCCATGATGTGGATAATATCGGATTTGTATTCATCGGTTTTGAGGGGGAGTGCGCGGATTGTTACGGCGGCGCCAATCAGGACAGGGCGCGTGACGGACGTGTTTATAACAATTACGCTTACAATGTGGATTCCAGGGATAATCCACCCTATAACGGGGAGCGTTCCGCGGGTGGCTTTTATGTGGATGGCGGACGGGATATTATTATCGAAGGCAACCGGGCCACTTATTGCAACATCGGGATCGAAGTAGCCAGTGAACACAGCGGTAAAAACGCCGCGGGCGTGGTGGTACGCAACAATTTTATTTTTTTGAATCATGTGGCCGGTTTATCCACGGGCGGCTATGACAATAGTGTTGGGGCGACCGACAGTTGTTTTTTTGTCAATAACAGTTTTTATGCTAATCACATAACCACGCGCGCGGAAGATGACTGGGGAGCGGAAATTCTCCTGAATTATCATGTGCATAATAATTTGTTCGTAAACAATATCGTTTATGCGGCTGAAAACTACCCGCGTGTTTTGACAGTGGGGAATGATGTAAGCGGTAATACCATGGATTACAACCTCTATTGGGGCAGCAATGAAGGCGACGCACCCGGTGATCATGCATTGATTGCCGATCCCTTGTATATGGATGTAGTCAACCGTGATTGGCATATAAGCAACGCTTCACCCGCTGTGGATGCCGGGTGGGCCTTGGATAGTACCATCACAGGCAGCACGGATTTTGACGGAGAGTTGCGGGTGTGGGGGCAGGCCATTGACATTGGCGCCGATGAAACCGACGCTCCAAACGGATTGTCTGGACGAACACTTGTACCGAGACAATTGGAATGGGTTGGCAATTTTCCCAATCCCTTTAATCCACAAACGGATATTCGCTACCGGTTGGCGCGTACCAGCCGCATACAAATCGATTTGTTTGATGGACTCGGACGCCCTATCCGAACCCTTTTTAAAGGCAGGCAGCAAACCAGCGTCCATGTCCTGCCTTTCAACGCCGTCAATCTGGCGTCAGGCGTATATTTTATCCGTCTTGAAATACCGGGTTCTTATGTTGCCCACCGCATGCTTTTGCTGAAATAATTGTTATTTCAGTAAAAGCATGGATCGGCTTTGACTACGGTGTTCGGTTCTGAGTACATATTGATAGACACCGGAAGGCATCGGGAGACCCGAATCATTCGTACCGTTCCATGTAACCTGATAAAGTCCCGCCACCTGAAAATCCTTGACCAATGTAGTAATTTTTTTACCTTGAATATTATAAATGGCAAGTTCCACCTGTCCGCTATGCGTAAGGCGGTAAGGAATCCGGGTTTTGGGGTTAAACGGGTTCGGATAATTGGCATACAGTTCAAATGTTTGGGGGGAATTTGGGTCGATTTGTAAGGCACTGATCGCCTGTAATTCCACCAATACGGGATCACCAGTCAAATCAATCGCTGCCACGCCGTTTTGCGGAAGCCGTGTGACTGTGTTAAATGTGGCGCTCATCCGGTCGGAAGCAATGGTAGCCGGAACCACTTCGGTGATGAATACCTGATAGCCATCCGGAACACTGAGGTTATATGTGCCGCCGTCGGGATTCCACATCACCCAGCGTGCGTTGCCATCGGAAAAGTCGTAACGGGTAACCCAGGTTCCGTTGCCCCCTTGCGAGTTATCTTCGCTGGAAACGCCTTCGGAAAGAAGTTGGGCCGAATCAAAGCCTTCCACCTTTTCCAACAATAACCGATAGGCATACCAGGCTTTTTTACGTTCACCTTTCGAATTAAGGATACCAAATTCACGCCACTCGGAATTTCCCCCGGAACTCCAGAAGCTATGCCAGAACCATGTTTGCACGCCTTTCCCAAACAAGATGGCCGAACGACGCCACACATCTGCGGCCTGTTCGTTCTCCGAAGCATAGGCGGGTGTGATGGATGTGCTGTTATCGCTGGAAATACTGCATTCGGTCACCCAAATGGGTTTATCATCGAAGTTATAGGCGTGTAACAGAGCTTTCAGCGAGTCAAAGTGGGCAGCGAGGGTCCACCAAGAGTTATAATCGTGGTAATTAACAATATCAAATCCGCTGCCGCCTCCGGCATCCAACACTTTGGAAAGCCAGTCACGCGCGTTTTGGGAAGGCAGACCATAGGTGCCCAATAATCCCGGCAATAAAACCCGGGCATCCGGGTCCGCTAGTTTAATCCATTTGTAATTGTAATTAAGAAAATCGGCAAAGTCTTCCGGGGGTAATCCGGATGGACGTCGTGTATTGCCATCCATTTCGTTGGCGATTTCCCAGTAATGTCGGTTGCTTTTATAGCGATTGACCACGGTTTGAATATAATCACGTGTTTCGTTGCTGTCATTGGCCGCTTCCCAGCCACATCCCGGTTGGTCACAAGCCTTCCAGGGTACCTGAAGACCGTTGCCGTTTACCTCAGAGCCCATGGTGTAGAGTGTTTGTATTGTATAAATATTGTATGGATTCAAAATGGCCGAATCGGGATTCGTGAATACCCACTGGTTATCTTCGGATTCCACCGATCCCCAAAAAACATCGGCAAAGGTCAATTGAC
Organism: Calditrichota bacterium; assembly: GCA_003696775.1. Taxonomy (GTDB): domain Bacteria; phylum Calditrichota; class Calditrichia; order Calditrichales; family J004; genus J004. The sequence goes on along the minus strand of RFFS01000168.1, from coordinate 8,654 downwards.
GGATGCCGCTGGCCGGTAATTCATTAAGCTTGTCAAGGTACGTGTGCAGGGACGCTGTTTCCGGATTGCGGAATGGGAAATTAATTCCAATACGAAAGGGCGGCTTTTCGTTACCGGTTTGTTGGGATAAAAGGAAGGGAGCGCAAAACAGAATACTTCCAAAAAGAAATTTTAAAAAAATAGATGTGTGCTTCATGTTTACCTCACCATGCTCTGACTAATGAAAAAAGTATCGTTCATTTTACCGGCAATTTTATTAATAATCTGATTTTGGTAATTCCCTGAAAGTCGTTTTTTATTTGTGGGAAGATTTAAAATAACATGGATATAATCCTTGGCTGGCAGGCGGATAAAAACAGGCGGATCGCCGGGTCTAAATACAATCTTTAATAAGATTTATGTGAGTTGGCCGCTATTAAGCTCCTGGCAGGTGTGATGAACAAGGCATGGTTTCGAAGGCATTTACATGAACGGGAAAAACATCTACATGCGCGGCTATAAAGTTGGAGAGGGTTCCTTAAAAAGGGGGCGACGTTTCTCACAAATTGTATAAATCTGTGATCTGTGCTTTTGGAAAAAGCAGTGCGTCTGTGTAAATTAGCGGCTTGTCATCATCAGGTAAAACATGAAAATTTATACAGGTTTTGGCGATAAAGGCCGCACCGCCTTGTTTGGCGGTCAGAAAGTGGATAAACATCATCTACGAGTGGAATGTTACGGCGCTCTGGATGAACTGAATGCCTGGCTTGGAAAAGTGGCTGCCGGGGATATTCCAAACGACATACGCCGGGTGATTCTTACCGTTCAGAATGAACTTTTTGTCCTGGGCAGCGCCATTGCCACGCCGGATGCCGAACGGCGCGCGACTTTCACGGATCGTATAGACACCGGTCATATCCAGGCTCTGGAAGAAACCATCGACCGGCTTGATGCGGATTTGCCGAAGCTTAAAAAGTTTATTTTGCCCGGTGGCGTGCCCGCCGCCGCGGATTGCCACGTGGCCCGTACGGTTTGCCGGCGCGCTGAGCGACGGCTGACCGAACTGGCCGGAAGGGAAGAACTGGAACCCGACGGTCTGGTTTATCTGAACCGGTTGAGTGATTTGCTGTTCGTCATGGCCCGATATATCAACTATAAAGCCCGACACGATGATGTCCCCTGGGAGGGCATACGTAGACGAAAGGATTGATTCTTGTGAAAACAGGGATGTTTCGAAACCATTTTTTATATTTTTGGCTTTTTCCGGTGTTAAGCTGGTCCCAATCCGGCATTCCCTCCGGATATTATGATCCCGCCGCCGGAAAAACAGGCGCGGAATTAAAAACCGCCCTGCACAATATCATCAACAATCATACCCGTTACCCGTATTCCTCATCGTCCACGGATGTATGGGATATCCTGATGGATACGGATGAAGACACGCTGAATCCCAATAATGTTATCCTGATTTACACGGGACGATCCCAGGCCAAAAATTTAAACAGCAGCAACGGCAACGATCCTGATTATTGGAACCGGGAACATGTGTGGGCCAAATCGCATGGTTTTCCGAACCAAAACGACACCGCTTATACCGATGTCCATCATTTACGTCCCTGTGACGCCTCGGTGAACAGTTCCCGCAGCAATAAGGATTTTGACAATGGCGGCAGTCCGCAGGGCGAAGCGCCGGATACCTACACCGACAGTGATTCTTGGGAACCACGCAACGCGGTGAAAGGCGATGTGGCCCGAATGATGTTTTATATGGCCACCCGTTATGAAGGGGACGGCGATTATGACCTGGAGCTGCAGGAAGATATTCCCAGCAGCGGGCCGCGATTTGCCAAACTGGCCACGCTTATACAATGGCATAATCAGGACCCGGTGGATAACTGGGAACGGATACGGAACGATAAGATATACTATAACTGGCAGCACAACCGAAATCCATTCATCGATCATCCGGAATATGTGGACATGATTTGGGGCAGCGGCGGAGCGCCCAAGGCCGAACCCAGTAATCACCCCACCAATTTTCTTGCCACGGGCAACGGCATCTCCGTTGATTTGACCTGGACGGACGCCATGGGCAGTGTTTTGCCGGATAATTATCTAATTAAAGGCTCGGATCAGGATTTTACCGCCATCAGTGATCCGGTGGATGGCGTGGACGAAACCATCGATACCGATCTCAGTGACGGAAGCGCCGTGGTGAAGGTGGCTTATGGCACGGAATCCTATACGTTTACCAATCTCAGTCCGCAAACCAACTATTATTTTAAGATTTATTCCTATACCAATACCGGTACCGATGTGGATTATAAAACCGACGGCACCATTCAACAGGACAGCGCTTTGACCGGTAACAGCGGCAGTGGCGGCGGTTCGGCCACGGATTTGATCATTTCCGAATATGTGGAAGGGGACAGTTACAACAAATATCTGGAACTGTATAACGGTACATCCACATCAATCGATTTAAGTGCCTATGTGGTGAAAATCTATTACAACGGCAGCACCAACGCCGGTTCTAATATTCCCTTAAGCGGAACACTGGCCTCCGGTAACACATTTGTTGTAGCGCATACCAATGCCACCGCCTGGGGCGGCACGCCGGATATGACCAGCGGCGACCTTTCCTTTAACGGCAATGATGTGGTGGAATTGACCAAAAACGGCAACCTTCTTGATATCATCGGTACGGTGGGCGACGGATCGAATCTTTTTCAGGATAAAACCCTGCAACGTAAAAGTTCCGTCACCGCGCCCAATACCGTCTATACACCTTCGGAATGGGACGAACTGGCCATCACCTATGACGGGTTGGGCAGTCATACCATGGATTCGTCTCTGCCTGTGCAGTTGATAGCTTTTACGGCGCGTCCGGTCGATAATCAGGTGGTTTTGGAATGGCAAACCGCTTCCGAAATGGATAACGCCGGATTTATTGTGGAACGAGCGGACAATGACAGCGCGGCATTTGTACGCATTGCGGATTTTACCACCGATGACGCTCTGAAAGGCGCCGGTAACCGATCCACGCTTACCAATTACCGTTTTGTAGATGCAACGGCCAATCCTCAAAAAAGCTATCGCTATCACCTATATGATCAAAATTATGACGGGCGTGTGCAATGGACCGGTTCAGCCGTTTATGATTTTCAAAGCGCCATCGATCACGACCGGACCGGGCAAAGTATCCGCGGCTTTATACTGCGTGGCAATTATCCCAATCCTTTTAATCCCAGCACAACAATAGCGGTGGAAATTCAAAAAAATGATACCCCTTTACGCATCGATATTTTTGACAATAAGGGCCGTCGGGTACGCCATCTGTTTTCCGGACAACCTGGCACCGGTATCCGTCATTTTAAATGGCAGGCGCGGGATGATCGCGGGCAACCGGTAAGCAGCGGTATATACCTATATCGGGTTCGGTCCGATTCCCGGACGGAATATAGTAAAATGCTGTTAGTTCGTTAAGCTATCCTGAAATATAACGGTAATTCGCCTTATTTTCCTTTGCTTCTAATGAAATTCAGTCTTAAAATTTAATTTTATTAACAATCAAGATATTCATCGTGTCAAAAATATGTATTAAAATCGGCGGAAACGCCCTGAAGGATGATCGGCGTCTGGAAGCCTTTTTGTCCGTCTTCTCCAATGTGATGCAACCGGGCGATCAATGGCTTATGGTGCATGGCGGCGGGCCGGTCATTGCCGGCGTGTTGGATCAATACAAGGTGCCGCATGAATTCATCGGCGGGCATCGTAAAACCGACGCTGAAGCGATCCGCCTTGTGGAGATGGCCCTGAGCGGCGCCATGAATGGTCGCCTGGTGCGCGGTTTATTGCAACACGGCATCAAGGCGGTCGGTCTGACCGGCATGGATGGCGCCATGGCCCGTTCGGAAAAAAGATGGCATCATGATGAACAGGGTACCCGGCACGATTTGGGACAGGTGGGCGATATCAGAGGGGTGGATACGTCATTATTGCTCACGTTGCTGGAAAAAGGATTTCTGCCGGTTGTGGCTCCGCTGGCCCTGGCGCCCGATTTTACCGCCCATAATGTGAACGCCGATATGTTTGCCGCGCATGTGGCCGCGGCCTTGCCGGTGGATGAGTTGATTTTATTAACCGACGTGGAAGGTTTTTATCGGGATATTAATGACCCTGCCAGCCTGATGGAGCATATACGTTTAGACCGGGATAAAAAGGCCATTTGGCATACCCTGCAAGGCGGTATGATCCCCAAGCTGGAAGCGGCGGAAATCGCGTTGAAAAACGGTGTGCGGCAGGTAAGAATCTTAAACGGAGCGCGTCCGGCGTCTCTGACGGAATGGCGGGACGGTCGGGCAGGCGGTACGTTAATTACAGGAGAATGATATGGCTTACCCCGTTGTGGAACGGCCCAAACATTTTAAAACCGGAATCGTGGGGGGCGCGGGTTATACCGGCGCCGAATTGGTACGGCTGCTGAGTATCCATCCGGAAGTCAGTCTGGAATTTGTTACATCGGAACAATACCGTGGTCAAAATCTGGCCGATGTGCATCCGCATTTGTCGGAACTGACATCGCTGGAGTTGATCGGTGCGGAACAGGCCCTTGAGAAGGATGTGGATTGTGTTTTTCTGGCCCTGCCGCATGGTGTGTCCCAAAAGTACGCCGCGGCTTTTTTGGAAAAGAATATCCACGTTATCGATTTGTCCGGCGACTTCCGGCTGCGTGACGGCGCCACATATCAAAAATGGTACGGACGGGAACACGGAGCGGCGCATCTGTTGGATGAAGCGGTTTACGGTCTGCCCGAGCTGTATCGCAACGCCGTGCGTCATGCCCGACTGGTGGCCAATCCGGGGTGCTATCCCACGGCATCCATTCTGGCCCTGTGGCCGTTGATTCGGGAAGAGTTGATCGAAACCCATTCTATAATCATCGATGCCAAATCCGGCGTTACCGGCGCCGGCGCCACGCCCCGGGCTCACACACATTTTCCGAGGGTAACCGGTAATTTTTCCGCTTACGGCATCGCCACACATCGCCACACGCCGGAAATTGAGCAGGCGCTTTCCCAAAACGATCGGCAGCCGGTTGTGCAATTTACGCCCCATTTGTTGCCGGTGGATCGCGGTATATTGGCGACTATTTATGCCACCCCAAAAGGAAGCTGGCATCCGGAACTGGTCAATGAAGTTTTTGCCCGCGCCTATTTTAACGAACAGTTTGTCCGGGTAATGAAACAGCCGCCGGAAATGAAGCAGGTACGCGGTTCCAATTACTGCGATCTGCATGCCCGCTATGATGAACGCACCGGTCGGATCATCATTGTATCGGTAATTGATAACCTGGTAAAAGGCGCGGCCGGCCAGGCAATACAAAACATGAATATCCTTTTCCGACTGAAGGAAAATTGCGGATTGCGCCAACTGCCGGTCTATCCTTAAGACGGTTATTTCGTAAATAAATTGCTAAGAAAAAAACAAACGGACAGCATCATGATCAAGAACATCACTCATGTAAGGGGAATAAAAGCCTGGGGCGCGCATATCGGAATCAAATCCAACCGCCGGGATCTGGCCATCATTTTTTCCGAAAAACCGGCCAGCGCCGCCGCTGTATTTACACAAAACCTGGTGGTATCCGAACCGATCAAGGCCTGTCGCGGGCATCTGGATGACGGCATTCTGCAGGCATTTGTCGTAAACAGCGGCAACGCCAACGCCTGCACGGGTGATCAGGGGATGGCCGGGGCGCAAGCCATGATTGACGCGGCTGCCCGTACACTGGCCATTCCGCGCGAGCATGTGTTGATATCATCCACCGGTATCATCGGTGAACCGTTTCCCACGGAAAAGGTGGTTAAAGGGATAGAAAAAACCGCTCCGTTGCTGTCGGATCGTCCACAGGCCGGTTCCATGGCCGCCAATGCCATTTTAACCACGGATACTTTTGCCAAGGAAGGATTTGTGTCCTATGAAATGGACGGGCAGACCATACACATTGCCGGTATAGCCAAAGGCTCCGGCATGATACATCCCAATATGGCCACCATGCTCGGTTACATCGTCAGCGATGTGGCCATCGATCCGTCGTTGTTGCGCAAGGCTTTGCGGGCATGCGTGGATAAAACTTTTAACATGATAACCGTGGACGGCGATACGTCCACTAACGACACCGTGGCGATCATGTGCAACGGCATGGCCGGCACTCCTGAGATAAAAAAAGAGGATGCCGCCTATGAAAAATTTTATCATCATCTTGAAAAATTATGTGCCCACCTGGCCAAGTTAATTGTTTCCGATGGAGAAGGGGCTACCAAGTTTATAGAATATCATGTGCGTAACGCGCCCTCCGATGAGGCCGCGCGCAAAATTGTACGCACCATTTCCGATTCCAGTCTGGTTAAAACCGCGATGTTCGGGGAAGACCCCAACTGGGGTCGCATCATTGCCGCCGCCGGACGGGCCGGCGTGCTGTTCGATCCGGATAAGGTGGACCTGTATTTTGGTACCGATCAACCGCTGCAAATTTTAAAAAACAGCCAGCCGGTCTCTCATGATCGTATGGTATTGCAAAAAAAGATGCGTTCGTCCCATATCACGGTTATTTTGGATCTGAATGCCGGGGAAGGCCAGGCGGTCGGTTGGGGTTCCGATCTGAGTTATGATTATGTGCGCATCAACGCGGAATATACCACCTGAAAATGTAATCTTAAGTACCTTTCCGTGGCTCAAGTCCAATCCGAGCACACGCGGACGATGAATCGAAATTTTGAATTAATTTTGTACGCTTGAGCGGCTTGTCTGTTATGCTTTATTCTACTGGAAGCAAAAAGGAGAACTACCTTTAAACTCATTGTAGTGAAGGTGGCTACGTTTAAACAGAACGAAGGTGTCACCCGAAGCGTTCATTGCAAAAGCGGAATAAGTAATGGAGTCCTTTTTGAAAAACCAAAAGGGCTATTTGGATAGGGAGCCTTTGAGTGATGAGAATGATCATTGGTTCGATATTCTGTGCCGGGCAAGTATGGTAGCAGCGCAAATAGCGGTATGTGTAATGTTGCAGGATTCTTCGTCTCAGGGTTTAATTCAAATGATTCACCTGGTGCGCCAGAGGGCATGGGGGTTATAGATGTTCAGAGAATTGAAATTCAAGTTACACGAATCTATGCAAGGCCATGCTAGCGCAGAAACAAAGGCTTGGTGGGAGAATTATGTAAAAGGAAGCGCACCTTTCCTGGGTGTCAAGATGTCGGTTATACTAACCGTGCTTCATCAATGGCATCGCGAGTATGTCGAAGGCATTTTAAAGTTCCCCGTGCAGATTGAACTGGCCTTGTCACTTTTTGACGAACCTTATTCGGAAGAAAAGCTCGCCGGAACTCTCTTTCTCCAAGAAATTCTTCTTCCTGCTGGCGTTCTGGACTGTAAGCGTGACGTGACCAGGTTCGCCGGTTTGTTTGAAGATGGGAAAATATACGACTGGAACATATGTGACTGGTTTTGTGTCAAGGTGCTTGGGCCGCTCATCCGTAAGCACGGAATGGAATGCGCGGATTGCATCTCGGGGTGGCTCAACGCCGATAACCTATGGCAGGCCCGGGCAAGCTTGGTCCCATTTGTCAAGGTGGCGGACAACAACGCCTACTACCCATGTATTGAGCGGACGTGCCGGATTCTCATTAGCCGGGAAGAAAGGTTTGCCAAGACCGCCGTTGGCTTGGGTCCTGCGTGATGTGTCTAAGCACGATCAAGCTTTTGTACGACGTTTTATCAAGGAAAATATCAAGCACTTTTCATCTGAGAGTCTTAAGAACGCCACGAAATATTTCGAAAAAGAAGATCTCGATTATTATAGAAAAATGCGCCGTAATGTCTAACAACGGGTATCAGCCGATTTTTGCTCCATTGTGCTCCGCAAAGCGTTTGAACCCGACCGATGAGCTTTTAAAATAATTAAGACAATCGAAATTTCGCTTTTATAAGCGCCTGTCTGTTTTATATACAGGGCGGATATTATTTTTTAAGGATAAATTCCGCCTGAATTTTAATCGTTACCTCATCGCTGACTACCAAGCCGCCGCCATCCATGGTTTTAGACCAGGAAACCCCGAAATCTTTCCGGTTGATAACCGTTGATGCGCCCACGCCGATACGCGTGTTCCCCCAGGGGTCCTTAACCGGTCCTTTTACAGTAAAGGGCAAACGCATCGGTTTGCTTACGCCATGCAGGGTAAAGGTACCCACGGCTACATAGCCCTGGTCTGTTTTTTCCAGACGGTCGCTTTTAAAGGACATTACCGGAAATTTTGCCGCGTCAAAAAAATCCGGGCTGCGTAAATGTTCATCGCGTTTGGGATTGTCCGTATCCACGCTTGCCACTTTGATATCGGCTTGAACATGAAAACCCTCCCCGGGATTTTCAGGGTTAAAATTTAACTGAACCTGATAATCTTTAAATTCGCCTTCAACCGTGGAAATGACCATGTGGGTTACTTCAAAACCGATGGTGGTGTGGGATTTGTCGAGACGCCAGTTGGCAGCCTGGGCAACAGAAATTGAGGCGGTTAACATGCTAAAAAAAATCAAATAAAATTTCATAAATTAATCCTAAAAATAAATGTTACTTTATCAATATAATAAAATATATGTGTTACAACAAATAATAT
>RFFS01000167.1 GCA_003696775.1 Calditrichota bacterium | reverse complement strand
TCATCAGTACCATTTTGCGGGATTGTTGAAATTCATTGGTGATCACCCTGTATATGTACATTCCGGAAGGCATTATATGACCGTTATCATTGGTGCCGTTCCATGTAAAGTTATATACCCCGCTTTGCAGGTGTCCGGCATAGAGCTCTTTCACTTTTTTACCCAACAAATCATAAATGGTTATACGAACATCGGTGCCGTTTTCCTTAAGCGCGGGAATACTCAGCGTAAAATGGGTTTCCGGGTTAAACGGATTGGGATAATTGCCGCTCAGTTCAAATTTTACCGGCAATTGTCCCGGTTTAACGCCTGCATCCGGGCTCACAAATACGCTGATGGGGCCATGTTCGGTTTCCACACCGTTCACATCGATATCCTTGAGAATATACCAGTAGGTTTCGGAAACATTTACCGTATTGTCTGTAAAGTGGTAGTCCTGTCCCTGGGAAGAAGTCCCGAGACCGCGTAAGGCGTCATAGTCGTTAAAGTCGGCCAGTTTCTCATAATCACCGAATTGGGAGGTGGAGCGATAAACGGCAAAGCCCATATTGTCGATTTCGCTGGCGGTGCTCCAGTTTAACACAACCGCGCCGTTCCGGGCCGAGGCCGTAAAAGAAGTCAGTTCAACCGGCAGGGTTTGGTCGGCCTGATTCACGGCGGCAAAGGCATTTACGCGACCAGCGCCCAGTTTGCCGATATAACTGGAGTTGCCGGGGATGCTCTCAATATCATCAGCTGTGTTATAAAGTATTTGCTCTACTTCCGTGGCTGTCAGGGCATTGTTATGGCTCCAGACCAACGCGGCAACGGAAGCACAAATTGGCGTGGCCATCGAGGTGCCATCCAAAAAGGCCACATAATCGTTGGCGTCATCGGTGTTATCGTGGTAGGTGCTCATAATATGTTCACCCGGCGAGGAAATGTCCACAAAGGTTCCGTAAGTGGAAAAGCTGGCTTTCACATCGTTGGAATCGGTGGCCGCCACGCCAATAACATCACTGCGATCCAGCATATAATCCGATTGCTCGTTGTTATCATTACCGGCTGCTTTAAATATCAAGCGTAATTGCGGTTCGTTACCGGTAGGTGTGGTGGTGCCGTAAAGATAATAATCGATCGCTTCGGCCAAGCCACCCGTGTTGGAAGAGCCCCAGCTGCAATTGGCGATTTTAGCGCCGTTGTCCGCGGCATAAATAAAGGCATTGGCGGCAAAATCCATGCCCACAAAACCCAGTCCGAGAAAATCATCCCAACCGATGCGCAGACACATACCTTTTACACCGTTGCCCTGACCGTTAGTTTCTCCATTGCCGCCGGAAATGCTGCTTACCGCGTAGCCGTTATTGGAAATGGCGGCGATGGAACCCATGGTATGCGTACCGTGTCCGTTATGATCGCTGGGATCGTTATCTTCCACATCGTAATCATCTCCCACATCAAAATTTTGCGGGTTGCCGGTAACAAAATCCCAACCGATCCAGTCATCCACATAACCGTTGCCGTCATCGTCCACATTGGCGGTGCCGTTCAGTTCCGCATCATTGATCCACATATTGCCGCGGGAAGCGGTTTTATTGTTAAAAGCGGCATTGGCGCCTCCCAGGTCTTTATGATAATAACGGAAACCGCTGTCCAGGTCGGCCACGATAATGCTTGCGTTGCCCCGGTTGATATCCCAGGCTTCGGGTGCGTCCACATCATGGTCCTGGCTTTGATTAAGATACCACATGTCTCCGTTGGTGTAATTGGGATCATTGGGGGTCACCAGGTCAACAGGATGAATGCCGATTACCTGAGCGTCCTGTACACCGTTGATCAATTTGTATTTTTGAACCGCGTCGTAAACATCCACATCGGTGGAAAAACGGATTTTAAACCATCCGAGAAGATTCATGGGGCGGCCGTATATATCGGTGGATTTGGCGCGGGGGAATTGCTGATAGATGCGCGCAACGGGTAATTGCGCGGCCAGTTGATCCACGGCATCCACACCGGTAAGGCCTTCGCTTTGGGCACGTTGCAAGTCAAACCGGTTCCATAATTCAGGTGAAAACTTTACGGTGATTTCATACGATTTAACACGAGATTCCGCTTGGACGGATTGCGTGGAAGAAGGCTGATAAAGTTTAACATCTCCCGCCCACATACCGGAAACGATACATAATAACATGAAATGAAAAGTAAAAAAACGCATAAGCGATCCCCTTTATTTTGTTGTGTGATATAATGAATTTCTTTTTATCAGGCCAACGTGCGAACCCCGACTATCTGAGCCTGTTTGACACAAGGTAATTGTAAAAAGTCATTCACAATGTCCGTGCCGTCCAGTTCCGAATTAAAATAGAGAATCAACCATTTTTGCGGTGTTGGGTTTTTATGGTCGATATACAGCTCGATCGCGCTTACATTGATGGACGCGGCCAGGGCGTCGAATTCCGGATTGCCGGTAAAGCCGTTTAATGTAGTGTTTTGGGTTTCCCAACGTTTCATGGTCTCCGCCGTGAGCCGGATGGCCAGCATCTGTTTTTGCCAGCGCACCATTGTTGTGTGTGCGGGCCCATTTGCCTGCCCTGTTATATGCCCGGCGGCGATAAATATTCCAATGAAAATCCATTTATTGATTGTGTTCATAGAATAACCCCAAAAATCTGATGACAAGGCTGCATCAATTATGTGAAAAAGAGGAATGGAAAAGTCGCATGTATTATAACGGGCACCCTAATCGGACGTTGTGATAAATATCATTAGAAAAAAAATTATTTTTGTTTTTTCCTGACCGGAAGCGGGACCCGGTGTAGCTAATATCCACGCATTATGGTATATTTCGGGTTTTCAAACAAACGGATGGCATGAGTAAAAAAAGTCACATTACAGTAAAAGGGGCCCGGGAACATAATCTTAAAAATATCGATGTTTCCATTCCACGTGAAAAACTGGTGGTGATCACCGGCCTTTCAGGCAGCGGCAAGTCGAGCCTGGCCTTTGATACCCTTTACGCGGAAGGTCAACGGCGTTATGTGGAATCCCTTTCGGCCTATGCCCGGCAGTTTTTGGGATTGATGGAAAAGCCGGATGTGGATTACATCGACGGTTTGTCTCCCGCCGTTTCCATCGAGCAAAAATCAACCAGCCGCAACCCGCGTTCCACCGTGGGCACGGTGACCGAAATATACGATTATTTGAGATTGCTCTTCGCGCGGGTGGGCACGCTGCATTCCCCCGTTACCGGAAAACCGCTGCAAAAACAAACCGTGCAACAAATCACGGATACGCTTTTGGACTGGCCGGAAGGCACGCGCATCCAGGTTTTGGCGCCGTTGGTGCGTGGCCGTAAAGGGGAATATGTGGAAATGTTCCGACAGCTGCGTAAGGAAGGCTATCTGCGGGTACGGGTGGATGGCACCATGCGCCTGCTTGAAGAAGATATTACGTTGGATAAAAATCGTAAGCATGATATCGAAGTGGTCATCGATCGTCTGGTGATCGCCCCAGATGTGGCCAAGCGTCTGACGGAATCGCTTGAGCTGGCTCTAAAGCTGGGCGACGGAATTCTTTATATCCACACCCCGGATGATGACCGTGTGCAGTTATTCAGCGAACATTATTATGATCCGGCCAGTGGAAAGTCCTATGAAGAGCCCGCGCCCCGCCTGTTTTCCTTTAACAGTCCGCACGGCGCCTGCCCCAAATGTGACGGATTGGGTTTTTTAACGGAAATTGATCCGGATTTGATTGTGCCGGATAAAAACCTTTCCATCAGCCAAGGGGCCATTCGTGTTTTAACGCCGCGCAGCGAGGGTTGGAATTATGAAATGGTGGAAGCCATTGCCCGGCAACAGGGATTCAGCCTGACAACGCCCTGGAAAAAATTGCCCAAAAAAGCGCGGCACATCCTTATGTACGGTATGGGGGATGAAAAAATCACTTTTCGTTATAAACGAAAAAGCGGTTATGTGGAATGGTCCAATACCTACGAGGGGGTGGTGAACAATCTCAAACGACGTTACCGTCAAACAGCCTCTATGAATATCCGCCGTTGGATAGAAGGCTTTATGAACAACATCCCCTGTGATGCCTGTGGAGGCGCACGATTACGCCCCGAAGCTTTGGCCGTACGTCTGAATGGCCGTTCCATAGACGACATCACACGACTGTCCATTGGCGAAGCCGCGGCGTATTTTGAAAATTTACAACTGACGCCCCAAAAAGAACAGATCGCCCGGCAAATTCTTAAGGAAATCCGTCAGCGTTTTCAGTTTTTGGTGGATGTGGGCCTGGAATATCTGAGCCTGAACCGCGCCGCGGGAACGCTTTCCGGCGGCGAAGCGCAACGCATACGTCTCGCCACGCAAATCGGCTCGCAGTTAATGGGTGTGTTATACATACTGGATGAGCCAAGCATCGGTTTGCATCAACGGGATAATGATCGGCTGATCCGTACCTTGTTGCATCTACGCGACCTGGGCAATACGGTTTTGGTGGTGGAACACGACCGGGAAACCATGGAAGCGGCGGATTATATCATCGATCTGGGGCCGCGGGCCGGACGGCACGGCGGACAGGTGGTGGCCTGCGGCAGCGCTTCTAAAATTAAAAAAAGCAGGAAAAGTCTCACCGGTCAGTATCTCAGCGGCGCGCGCGCCATTGACATTCCGGACAAGCGGCGTAAAGGGCACGGGCTTTTTTTGGAGCTGAAAGGCGCCACGGGCAATAACCTTAAAAATGTTACGGTGCGTTTCCCGCTTGGCGTTTTCATTTGCGTTACCGGCGTCAGCGGTTCGGGGAAAAGCACGCTGGTGAATGAAACGCTTTACGCGGCCTTATCCCGCCATTTTTATGCCTCTAAAAAAAATCCGCTGCCCCATAAACAGCTTAAAGGTCTGGAACATATCGACAAGGTGATCGATTTGGATCAGTCGCCCATCGGGCGCACGCCGCGTTCCAATCCGGCGACCTATACCGGTTTGTTCGGCCCCATACGAGAGCTGTTCAGCCAGTTGCCGGAATCCAAAATACGGGGCTACAAGCCCGGCCGTTTCAGCTTTAATGTAAAGGGCGGCCGCTGCGAAGCCTGCGAAGGCGACGGCGTGAAAAAAATCGAGATGCATTTTTTACCCGATGTGTTTGTACAGTGTGAAGTCTGCAAGGGAAGACGTTATAATCGCGAAACCCTGGAAATCAAATACAAGGGTAAATCCATAGCCGATGTGCTGGAAATGACGGTGGATCAGGCGTTGGATTTTATGAAAAATATCCCGTCGGTCCGGCGAAGGCTGCAAACGCTTTCCGATGTGGGACTGGGCTATATTCATCTGGGCCAGGCGGCCACAACCCTTTCCGGCGGGGAAGCGCAACGGGTGAAGCTGGCCACGGAACTTTCCAAAGTGCAAACGGGACGTACGTTTTACATTTTGGACGAACCGACAACCGGATTACATTTTGAAGATATCCGCCTGTTGCTTAATGTCTTGATGTCCCTGGTGGAGCGCGGCAATACGGTTTTGGTGATCGAACACAACCTGGATGTTATCAAATGCGCGGACTGGATCATCGACGTCGGGCCTGAAGGAGGCAATCGCGGCGGTGAAATCATCGCCACGGGCACGCCGGAGCAGGTGGCCGCTGTGGCTGCATCACACACGGGGCGTTACCTTAAACAGGAATGGGGCGGTTAGTCATGGCTTTTGAATCGATATTGATTTACGGCGCCGTGGGCATCGGCGCGTATCTGTCCGGTTCCCTGCCCAGCGCCTGGCTTGTGATGCGCCTGCGTGACGGCACGGATATCCGGACGCGGGGCAGTGGAAATGTGGGCGCGCTCAATACCTATCGAAGTTCCCACAGCCCGCTCAGCGCGCTGATTGTTCTGTTTTTGGATGTGTTGAAAGGCTGGCTGCCCCCGGCTTTGCTAATGTATTACGGCTTTGCGGACAATCTGATGTTTTTATTCGCAGGTATCGGCGTTATACTGGGGCATTGCTATCCTGTTTGGTTGCGTTTCCACGGTGGGCGCGGGCTGGCCGTATCCGCCGGTTTTTTCGGGGCCGTGGCGCCGTTGGTGATTTTGGTTTGGGGTCTGGTCTGGCTGTTGTATTTTATTTTGATACGCAAACACATCGTCGCCAATCTCGTAGCCACATTTTTATTGCCTTTAATTGTGTATTTTACTGGCGATAAGTTTTTTGCACCGCATATTTTATTGTTAACCCTGGCGATGATGTTCATCGTCTTTCTGAAACATTTGGAGCGGTTGCCGGATGTGATTTTCGGCAATCCGTACGAAAAAAAGGAGTCTTAGGATGGATTTGAAAAAAACGGCCCTATATGATGTGCATGTGCGCCTGCATGCCAAGATGGTCCCCTTTGCCGGATATGCCATGCCGGTTCAGTATCGCGGCATACGCGAGGAGCACCGGCGTGTACGCCAAACGGTTGGGGTGTTCGATGTCTCCCATATGGGGGAAATTGTCATCAGCGGCCCCAGGGCCCTGGATATGGTGGAAAAGCTGACCGTTAACGATGTGGCTTCGCTTGCCGTGGGACAGGCCCAATATACGGCCATGTGTTACCCGCATGGCGGCATTGTGGATGACCTGTTGGTGTATCGTTTTGCCGACCGGTTTTTATTGGTGGTCAATGCGGCCAACATCGAAAAGGATTTTAACTGGATGCTGGAAAATAAGATTGACGGATGTGAAATAGAAAACCAGAGCGCACGCTATACCCAGTTGGCGGTTCAGGGAAAAAAAGCGGAAGCCACTCTGCAAAAACTAACCGATGTGGATTTGAACGCCATTCCTTTTTACTGGTTTACGGAAGGCGTTTTGGCCGGCGTGCCTATGATCATTTCCCGAACCGGATATACGGGAGAACCGGGTTTTGAATTGTACTTTGACAATGCGCCTGCCGAAGAGGTCTGGGAGCACATTTTCAGCGCCGGTGCTGAATTCGATATCGAGCCCATCGGGTTGGGCGCGCGAGATTCCCTGCGTCTTGAGAAAAAAATGTGCCTGTACGGCAATGACATCGATGATACCACCAATCCGCTTGAAGCCGGTCTGGGTTGGATAACCAAACTCGATAAGGGCGATTTCATCGGTCGTGAAGCCTTGCAAAAAATTAAGGAGCAGGGCGTTACCCGTCGGTTGGTGGCTTTTGTGCTGGATAAGCCCGGATTCCCGCGGAAAGGATATCCAATCCTTAAAGATGGTGAAAATGTGGGGCAGGTGACCAGTGGCACCGTTTCACCCATTCTGGAAAAAGGTATAGGTCTGGGATATGTAAACCGGCCCCATACCAAAACGGGCACCTCCATAGAAATCGATATCCGCGGGCGACGGTTGCCGGCCACCATCATTAAGCCGCCTTTTGTCTAAACATGCGCAATGGCCCGGCGGATGCCTTCTATAAGGGGTTTTATCTCGATAAACCTCTCGGCAATAACGCCTTTTCCTGGGAAAAACGCAAAGTGAGGCGGCTCTATGTACCGCCCCTGTATGTTGGCGGCTGGGATGACCTGAAACCGGGCAGGGAAGTGGTGTTTTCCGAATGGGAAGAAGGCCGGGAAAAGGCTTTTGCCGGATTGGAAACATTTATCCGTACCGATTACCGGGGTGTGCCTGTATATGTTTTTGATAACCATAACCATGCCTTCTATTTTTGGTATGTGGCGCGGCAGCAGGGCCTTATTCCCTTCGGCATCGATTTAGTGCATGTGGATCAACACAGTGATATGCGCATGCCTTCGGTGTTTTTGGCTCCGGAAGCAGACAGGCAGGCGGTATTTGACTATACAAACTTTACGCTTAATGTGGGCAATTTTATTCAACCGGCCTTAAAGCTTGGCTGGTTTGGTCAGGTACATGTGGTGGACAGCAGTTACCGGTTGGGTGAACGGTATCAGACACCGTTTGTTCTGGACCTTGATATGGATTTTTTGGCGCCGGAACTGGATTATATCGGAAACGATCTGAAGGTGAAGCGTATTCGGGAATGGGCCCGAAAAGCGGTGATGATAACCATTGCCACCAGCCCGTTTTTTATGGATCAGGAAGAAGCCCTTGCCTGGATACGGCATATTTTTGACAATAAAAAAGCCCCTCGTTAAGGGGCATGGGTTGAAAGAAACCTTACCCGATTTAATTTTGATGGTATCGGGTTTTGAAAACCGCCGTGACCTCTTTCAGTTTTTCGCTGATATCCGATAAATCCCGGGCACAATTTTGTACCATTTCACTATTATGAATCACATCGTCACTCACCTGGTTAACCTGAATGATGTCGCTGGCAATCATGCGCGATACATTGGCGCTTTCACCGATATTGGACGACATCTCATTCATCCCTTCGGCCGCGGATACAATATTGTTGTTGATATCCTGCGTGCTGTAGGATTGGGCTTCCACCGACTGGGTGATTTCGGCGACGATGTTGCTTACATTGTCGATCACTTCGTTGACAACGGAAAATTTTTCGATGGTTTCTTTGGTGGAGTTCTGAATGGCGGCAATGCGCTGGGTAATTTGTTCGGTGGATTCATTGGTTTGCTTGGCCAGTTCCTTCACCTCGTTGGCGACCACGGCAAAGCCCTTGCCTGCTTCGCCGGCGCGCGCGGCTTCGATGGTGGCGTTCAGGGCCAGTAATTTGGTTTGCTCGGCGATTTCCGAAATGACTTCACTGACCTGATTGATTTCCATGGCCGAATTATTTAATGCTTCCACCAGTTGAGACGCTTCCTTGATTTCCTGTACAGCGTTTTCGGTAACCTTTTGTGCCTGTTGCGCGTTAGTGGCGATGAGCCCCACATTTTGTGTGATACTTTCCGAAGAGGAAGCCACCGTGGAAATATTGGTCGTCGCACTTTGGGCCACGGAACTGATGGTTTCCATGGTCACGCTCATTTCTTCCGTGGCGCTGGCGACATTATTGGCCTTCTCGTTCAAATTCTGTGAATTACTGGTCATCTGGCCGGAAACCTGTAACAGTTCCTCCGCTGCGCTGTTCAATAAGTCCGTGTTTTCCCTGAGTGAGTGGATCACATTGCGCAGATGGTTGATCATGTGGTTCAACGCTTCGGCCAATTCACCGATTTCGTCACGGCTGTTATGGTCAATATGCGTGTCCAGGTCACCGTCAGCCACCTGTCGGGCTTTTTCCACCATTTCTGTTATCGGTTTGCTGAACATATTGCTGAAGACGTATCCGGAAACGATGACAAATAATGCGGCTACAAAAAGGATGAGCAAAAAGCGGGTAAACTGACCGTCCAAAGAGGCATATACTTCGTCTTTGTTAATTTCCACTCCGACTATCCAGGGATAATGCTGACTTTTCAGATACACACCGACTTTTTCCACGCCTTTTTCATCCCTGAATTCGGAAAAGGCGTGTCCTTGTGACAGGGCAACATCTAATCCGGGTTTTTTGAGTTGCCCCGTAAAATCGACTTTCTTTTGAACCACCGGTTGTTTTTTCAATGTCGCCAAAAAAATATGACCGCTTTCACCGAGTGCAAAGCCTTCATTTAAAATATGATTGACATGGCCGATTTCCACTTCAAATACCAGCACACCCAGCGATTGCCCATTTTCATCTTTTATCGGCTGCATATAAAGCTGGTGAAAGTGATTTGTTTCGGCAAAACCGAAAAAGTCCGTAACCTGTGGTGTGTATAACGCTTTGCTAAAAAAAGGCGAAGATGAAATGTTTTGCCCCGCATGCGACTTTTTACTGCCATTATGACCCGGACTCAGGACAACCTCGCCTTCCGGGTTGGCAATAAATATATGATGATAGATGCCCCAGTTTTTTTCCTGATAATTCAACAACACATCATAGGCTATTTTATGCGCCAGAGGATTATCCTGACCTGAATCATTTGCCTGAAGATAGTGGATAAGCGCGCTCACATGGGACAGAGCCGCGGCGTTGTGTCCGATCATATTGAGATGCGATTCCAAAGCGGATTGTTTTAAATAAGCAACATGTTTCAATTCGCCCTGAATCTTATCCTTCAGAAGAGAACGGGTATGTTCCATATCGATCCAGTTGGTGGCAATGAGAGGCAGCAGGGCCACTACCAGAAACAAAGCGATAAGTTTAGACTTAATGGTCTTCATGGGTACTCCTCAAAACTAAAATGATTTTCTTAGATTATCGGAAAAAGCACATTGAAGTAAGCAAATCGCATGGAAACGATCAATATTTTGTCGTTTGTGTTGCGACGGGTGATTATTTATATTCGGATACCGTTTAATCAAGGCAGGATATGGCAGTAAAAAGAAATAAAAAACAAGCATCGCTCCAACCGTTCGCGGGCCTTTTTTTAAGCGGCATGGCATTGTTATTATTCCTTTCCATCGTGAGTTACCACCCTGATGATCCGGTGACCTTATCAGGTGATGGTTTGATTCAAACCGGTAACTGGCTCGGTCCCGCCGGCGCGGTGATTTCCTGGTTTTTTATACAATGGACATTCGGATACGCGGCCTTAATCATTCCAACAGTCATGTTCGCCGCCGGCTTGCATATCCTCGGTAAAAAACTGTTTCAACGTCCCCTGACAGCCATGGCTAAAAGCGGCATCTGGATGTTATGGTTATCCGTGGGATTGGCCCTGCCCCGGGCCATACGTGCTTCGGCGCATCTAAGCGACTATTTCCCGGCCGGACTTATCGGCGGATGGCTGGCGGAACATCTGGTGCTTTACACCGGGTACGTCGGCGCCGTACTCATCTATCTGTTTTTATTTGTGCTGCTTCTGTCCCTAACGATAAATATGAGCTTTGATGCCATTCTGTTGGCGGGGGCGCGTCTTAAAAACTCTTTGCTCCTACAATGGAAAACCCTGCGGCAATCCCGTCAGGAAAAACGCGCGGCGCGCCGGAAAGCACGTCAGGAAAAGAAAAAAACAAAAAGCGTCAACCCCGAAAAGGAAACAAAGACCGTAACCGGTAAGGTCCGCAGCGTCCCGGAGATCGAAGAACCTATCGAACAACATACGGAGCCCTTTCAACCGGAAATTTCCCTGCCGGATACCAATGAAGCCGAGACGCCACCCGCCACACATACCGGTAGCTTTGAACCGGAAACGGAGGAAACGGTACCCTCCCCCGGGGAATTTGAAATGCAGGCGCCCGTGGAAGAGGACGAGGTGGATTATGACGACCTTGTAAGAGAAAGCATTGCCCGTTATACCTTTCCATCCATCGATTTGCTTAACAGTCCGCCGCCCGATCAATACCGTGTAACACGCGAGGAACTGAAAGCCAACGCCGAACTGCTGGAGATGAAACTGTTGGATTTCGGTGTTAAAGCCAAGGTGGTACGAGTGACGGCCGGACCGGTTATTACTTTGTACGAATTGCAACCGGCGCCGGGTGTTAAAGTCAGTCAGATCGTCAATCTTGAAAACGACCTGGCCCTGGGCATGGAAGCGCGCGGCATACGCATCATCGCGCCTATTCCGGGAAAGGCGGCGGTTGGGATCGAAATCCCCAATCGCAAACCGCAAATGGTTTATCTGCGTTCGTTAATAAAATCCGAAAAATTCAATACCGGTGAATTTGAGCTGCCCATTGCCGTGGGGAAGGCTATTAACGGCGAATCGTTTATCGTGGACCTGATTAAAATGCCGCACCTGCTTATCGCCGGCGCCACGGGAGCGGGTAAAAGCGTGGGTATTAATACCATCATCTGCTCCTTATTGTACGCCGTGGACCCCGGCAAGGTCAAGTTTGTGCTGATCGATCCTAAAAAGCTGGAACTCTCCCCTTATCGTGAGCTACGCGATCATTATCTGTTGTACCGCCCGGATTTGGACGAAGATGTGATCACCAAGCCCAATAACGCCGTAAGCATGTTAAATACCATGGTGTTGGAAATGGAACGCCGGCAGGATAAAATGCACCAGCTTGGCGTACGTGATATCCGGGAATACAATCGTAAAATTCTTAAAAATCCGCGTGCCTATAAAAAAACGGAACATCAATTGTTGCCCTACATCGTCATCATCATAGACGAGCTGGCCGATTTAATGATGGTATCCGCCAAGGAGATCGAACTGCCCATTGCTCGTTTGGCGCAGATGGCGCGTGCCGGCGGTATCCACATGATTGTAGCCACCCAACGCCCCAGTGTGGATGTGATCACCGGTTTGATTAAAGCCAACCTGCCGGCGCGTCTCGCTTATCAGGTGGCCACAAAAATCGATTCCCGCACCATCCTGGATGCCAACGGCGCCGATCAGTTGCTGGGCAATGGCGACCTGTTGTTTAAAATCACCGGCACGGCCAAGCCGGTCCGTTTGCAAAATCCCTTCGTGGCCATCGAAGAGGTGGAAGCGATTATCCGCCATATCAAAAAACAACCCAGGTTGCCGTATTACAGTTTGCCCCAACCGGCGGAAGGCCGAAAAAGCATGTATGACGATGCCGGCGCTTCTGCCACCGATCCGTTATACGCCGATGCCCGGGCCATCGTCGTGCAAAATCAGTCCGGTTCCATTTCATTGTTGCAGCGCAGACTTAAAATCGGCTATTCACGCGCCGCGCGTCTGGTAGATATGATGGAAGAAGAAGGCGTTGTAGGCGCCGCCGTGGGGGGGAAACCCCGAGAAGTTTTGATGACGCTGGAAGAACTGAACCAGATGTCGTGATTTTTTAAAACAATATGAACAACCTTATTTACCAAACGTTATATACTCTCAAAAACAAAATGGAATATGTTATGAAATGTCTTTTAGTGTCTGTATTGTTCTTGCTACCGGTACTGCTGTCTGCCCAGGATGTGGAAGATATAATCGAGGATGTTCAGGAGCGATATGAAGATATGGAAAACTTCAGCGCCCTGTTTAAACGGGTGGAAACCTTTCAATTGACCGGCACTGTTAGTGAAACGGTTGGCAAGGTTTGGGTGAAAGACGGCACAAAATACCGATTTGAAAGCGACGATCAGCAGATTGTAACGGACGGTAAAACCGTTTGGAGTTACAACGCTCTGAATAAACAGGTAATTGTTGACCGGGTGCGCACCGAATCCGGCGCCTTGCTGCCCCGTGATATGTTGTTTAAATATCCCAGGGAATATCTGTCCACTTTACTACGTACCGAGAAACAAAACGGGAACGATCTGTTTGTCATCAAACTGACGCCCAGGGGTAAGGTTACCGGTGTGATTAAGAGTATGAAAATTTGGGTGGAAGATGACCGTTGGCTGATTAAAAAGATCGAAACCACCGACCTGAACGGCAACCGTACTGCCTTTGAAATTTCACATATAGATACCGAGCATCCCATACCGGATAAAAAATTTGTTTTTGAGGCAAAGCCCGGTGTACGGGTTGTGGACCTGAGGTGAGTTTTCGGGTACGAATATTTTCTTAATCGCGCGGATACATATAAAAAGCGCTTTTCCTTTTTGTTTAAAGAAAAGAATACTTTAAATTCATAATCTTCAAGAATTTACCGAAGAATGCGAGATTAATCCGACTAAAAAATATTTTCAGGAGACAGGATAGTGAATCATCCCTCTGTGGAAGCAGGTATTGAAAACCCGGGTCAGCAGAATGTCACGCTGACCGATTATTTAAGAATTATTTACCGGGGACGCTGGATCGTCCTTTTTTCTTTCCTGGTGGTATTTACCGGCACGGTTTACTATACCTTCACCACCGATCCGGTTTATGACGCCACCACCACCCTGATTATTGACAAATCCAATGCCATGGAAAACGCCCTGTTTGATTTTAACAGTTTCGGCAATCAAAGCACGCATATTTCCAACCAGATCGAAATCATTAAAAGCCGAACCATAGCGGAGCGGGTTATTAAACGCATGGAGCTTTCCAATGTGCGCGATTCGCTTTCCCTGTTTCATCCCAATGATGACGGCGAGTACCTCACACTGCGCGAAATGGCGCAAATCATCCGTGAAAACATGGAAGTAATCAATAAAAAAGAAACGGATATCATCGAAATAACCTATTCCGCGCCTTCCGCCTTTGAAGC
The DNA here is from genome assembly GCA_003696775.1 of Calditrichota bacterium. GTDB lineage: Bacteria > Calditrichota > Calditrichia > Calditrichales > J004 > J004. Next base: position 40,231 of record RFFS01000167.1, on the reverse strand, counting down.
GGCTTATACCGTTAACGCCATCGCACAGGAATACGCGGACGCCAGTGTGGAATTCAATCAGGGTGAACTGAAAGACCTGCGCAAATTCCTCGAGGAGCAACTTCGAAAAAAGGGGCAGGAACTGACTTCCTCCGAGGAATTGTTGCGTGATTATCAGGAAAGGGAACGGGTAGCCAGCCTGGATGAAGAAACCTCGGAGCTGATCACCCGCCTTTCCGCCGTGGAAGCGGAACTGGAGCAAAGCCAGGTTATGTTGCAGGCTTCCCTGGAAATGAAAAATTCACTGGAAAAACAACTGGATGAACGACGCGAAACCGTTTCATCCGAGTTAAGTGAAATTTCCACGCCCTATATTCAAACCCTGCAGGAAGAATTGGCGCGCATAGTGGCCGAGAAAACCAAGTATGAAACAGCTGTCGCTTCCCAGGCCACCGGTGTGAATTCCGATTATTTTAATGCCCAAATCGCGGAATACGACAGTAAAATCAAATCGTTGAAGCAACGTTTGGAGGAAGAAGCCAAAAAACTGTCCACTTCCAGCATGGTGCAGGACCCGTTTCAACTGACGCAGGAACTGGTGAGCCGGATTATTAATCTGGACGCCGAGATTAAAGCCAACACGGCTAAAATCAACACGTTGCAGGAAGTGATCAACACCTACAACGCGCAACTGGAAAGCCTGCCGGTAAAAGTATTGGAACTGGCCCGCCTGAAACGCCGCCAAATGGTGGACGAGCAAACTTATATGCTGATGACCAAACGTTTGGAAGAGACCAAAATTCAGGAAGCCGGCCAACGTAAGGAAGTGCGGGTGGTGGATGAAGCGATTGAACCGCTGTTTCCCACTAAACCCAAAAAGAAACTGAATCTTGCCCTGGGGGTGGTGCTGGGCATCGGTTTGGGCATTGGCATAACCTTTTTAAGAGAATATTTCGATAACTCCATTAAAACCCAGGAAGAACTGGAACAATTGGGCTTTAATATTCTGGCTACCATCCCGAAAATAGAGATGAGCAAGGTGGAGGAGAAGCTGGAAGCGCGTCTGGCCAAAATGGGTCCCATGGAAGGCAAACGCATCGAAGCCCGTCTGATCACCCATCTCGATCCCAAATCCCCCGTGTCCGAAGCCTATCGTTCCCTGCGCACCAATATTCAGTTCAGCCGGGTGGATCAAAAAATCAAGGCGGTACTGGTAACCAGTTCCGGACCCAAGGAAGGGAAGTCCACCACATCGGCCAACCTGGCCATCGCCATGGCCCAGTCCGGCAAACGGGTGGTGCTTATAGACGCTGACCTGCGGCGTCCCGTGGTGCATAGCATATTTGGCATGGATAAGGATGAAGGGCTGACAAATTACATGATGGATGACATCGATTATGATACGATGATCAAAAAATCCATCATGGATAATCTTTATGTCATTCCCAGCGGTGTTTTACCACCCAACCCGTCCGAAATGCTTGAATCGGAAAAAATGAAAAAACTATTGGAGCGTTTACGTAACGATTTTGATTTTGTATTGTTTGACACACCTCCGATCATCGCCGTAACCGACGCGGCTATTTTGGGTACCATTGTGGATGGCGCCATCCTGGTTGTTAAGGCCGGCCAAACAAATTATGATGCCCTGGTGCGCGCTAAATCACTACTTGATGCCGTTAATACCCGTATTCTTGGAGCCTTGCTCAACGGTGTGGAAGTAGGCGGCATGTATGGTTCGTATTACTATTATTATTACCACCATTATTATTCCAAGCCGGGAGGCAAAAAGAAACGGCGCTATTAATAGCATAAAGGAAAATAATCCTTAATTTTCCACGAATAGAACCGAAAACAGATTCATTCTAAAATTATAAAGTGCAAGGAGCGCGATTATGAAGATTGCGGTTGTTGGAACCGGATACGTAGGCCTTGTGGCCGGTACCTGTTTTGCGGATACCGGTAACGAGGTCACCTGTGTTGATATAGATGAGAAAAAGGTAAAAGCTCTGAATGAAGGTCATGTGCCTATTTACGAGCCCGGCCTGGAAGAGATGATAAAGCGTAATGTCCGTGAAGAACGTCTCTTCTTTACAACGGAAATTGCCGGCGCGGTGAAGGAATCCACTGTGATATTCATCGCCGTGGGTACGCCGCCGGATGAAGATGGCTCCGCCGACCTGAAATATGTTTTGGCGGTGGCCCGTGATATCGGTAAGCACATGAACGGGTTTAAAGTGGTGGTGGATAAAAGCACCGTGCCGGTGGGCACTGCCGATTTGGTTGCCGCGGAAATACGTAAACATACCGATCATGATTTCGCGGTGGTTTCCAATCCGGAATTTCTGAAAGAAGGCGCGGCGATCGCGGACTTTATGAAGCCGGACCGGGTGGTGATCGGAACCAGTAACGAAGAAGCGGCCGAAATTATGCGCAATCTGTACGAACCGTTTGTGCGTACGGGAAAACCCATTATCGTTATGGATGAGCGCAGCGCCGAATTGACCAAATACACGGCCAACGCCCTGCTGGCCACTAAAATCTCTTTCATGAATGAGATAGCCAATTTATGTGATTTGGTGGGCGCTGATGTGGATATGGTGCGCAAGGGCATCGGCAGCGATGTGCGCATCGGGCCGTATTTTATCTTTCCGGGTACCGGTTACGGCGGCTCCTGTTTTCCCAAAGATGTGAAAGCGATCATTAAAACCGCCGAAGATTACGGCTTGAAGTTGAAAATCCTACGCGCGGTGGAAGATGTGAATGCCGCGCAAAAGACCATTCTCTTCGGAAAAATCAAAAAATATTTTAACAACGATTTAAAAGGGAAAACCATCGCCATGTGGGGGTTGAGCTTTAAGCCGAAGACCGATGATATGCGTGAAGCCCCGGCGATTGAGATGGTGAATGCCCTTAATGCCGCCGGCGCTAAAGTTCAGGCGCATGATCCCGAAGCCTTAAAAGAAGCGGAATGGCGTTTCGGTAAAAATGTGGGCAAGGGTATCACCCTGCATAAAAAACGTTATGATGCGCTCGAAGGCGCCGATGCGCTGGTGATAATGACCGAATGGAACGAATTCCGCGAACCTGATTTTTACCTGATCAAAGAATCGCTTTCTCATCCGGTGATTTTTGACGGAAGGAATATTTACAATCCCAAACGCATGAAAAAATATGGAATCGACTATTTCTCCATCGGTCGTCCTAATAAAGATAACAACTAACAGAAGGGTTTTAAAAGATGGATTTATTAAAACGTATCGAAGATAATGATGTGGTTGTCGGTGTTGTAGGCCTGGGCTATGTGGGCCTGCCGTTGCTGATGGAGTTTGTTGAACAAGGCTTTAAAACCGTTGGTTTTGATATCGACCGGAAAAAAGTGGACATGCTTAATGAAGGTAAATCATATATCAAGCATATCGCCGGAGACCGGGTTAAAAAGGTACGTGACAGCGGTATTTTTGAAGCGACGGACGATTTTAAACGCATTAAGGAAGTGGATTGTGTCCTGATTGCCGTCCCCACACCGCTGACCAAACATCGTGAGCCGGATATGTCTTTCATCATCGGCACCGCCAAAAACCTGGCCCCGAATATCCGTAAGAATCAGCTTATCGTCCTGGAAAGTTCCACTTACCCGGGCACCACGGAAGAAGTGCTTAAGCCTATTTTGGAAGAAAGCGGCATGAAAGCCGATGAGGATTTTTGGGTGGCCTTTTCTCCGGAACGCGAAGACCCGAACAACCCCAAATACAATACACGCACCATTCCCAAGGTAGTGGGCGCCAACACGGAATACGCCCGTAAACTGGTACAGGCCCTATATGAAAAAGTTATCGTGAAAACGGTACCCGTATCCAGCAGTCAGGCCGCCGAAGCCACCAAGTTGCTTGAAAATATTTTCCGAAGTGTGAACATTGCTTTGGTGAACGAAATGAAAATGATCCTTGATCGAATGGGGATTGATGTGTGGGAAGTGATCAATGCCGCTAAAACCAAACCTTTCGGCTATATGCCTTTTTATCCCGGTCCGGGACTGGGTGGGCACTGTATTCCCATCGATCCTTTTTATCTCACCTGGAAAGCCCGTGAATATGAAATGAACACACGTTTCATCGAGCTGGCCGGTGAAGTAAATACTTCCATGCCTTACTGGGTGGTCAACAAGGTGATGGATGCCCTGAACGAGCATGGTAAAAGCCTGCGCGGTTCCAAAGTGTTGGTGCTGGGCGCCGCTTATAAAAAAGATATAGACGATCCACGCGAGTCGCCTTCCTTTAAACTGATGGAAATTTTACTGGATAAAGGCGCGGAAGTGGATTATAACGATCCCCATGTGCCGGTATTACCCAGCATGCGGCATTATGACATCCAACGTGAAAGCGTGGAACTCACCCCGGAAAATCTGGGCGCGTATGATTGCGTTTTGATTTCCACCGATCACTCGGCGTATGACTTTGATTTTATTGTTAAGCATTCCAAACTGGTTGTGGATACCCGCAACGCCACGGATAGTGTAAAAGGCGATAAGAAAAACGTCGTTAAAGCCTGATTTCTCTTCTTTCTTAAATGCAAAGCCCGGCCTCGTGAGAGACCGGGCTTTTTTATGTGCTTCTGTCATATTCCAGGTGTTAACGGATGGTTTCCCCGTGATTCACGGGAGATCAGCGAACCCAACCCCCAGGTTACCGGAAATCCTATTTGATTAGAACCATTTTACGCGTGGCATTGTAGCGGCCCGCTTGAATTTTGTAAAAGTAAACACCACTGGATACGCGGATTTTACGATCGCTGACCCCTTTCCATTGCACCTCATGATAACCGGCCTTTAAGGGAGCGTCCAATAAGGTGGTTACCTTCTGGCCAAGGATGTCATAGACTTCCACACTGACCCGAGCGCCGTCCGCATCGGCCGGCAGGGCAAAGCGAATGGTTGTGACCGGGTTAAAGGGATTGGGATAATTTTGGTACAATGTGAAACGTTCGGGTAATAATACCGGCTGATAACTATCGTCCGCGCTGACCTGAAAAGTCAGGACATAACGACCGTTCACTTCCACGGTGTAGTGCGTTTCCCTGTTCATATCCACGATATGTTGCCCTTTGTTATCCACCAGCCAGGCGTGCAGATCTTGTTGATCCGCCCGCGGTTGCCAGCTCAGGGTCACGGTTTGTTTCCCCGTGGTTTCGATAACCCCACGCCATTCAAGTAAATCTTCCGTATGGCGCATGGTCTTCAGGGAACGGGTAACGGGCTGACCGTTATTTGTGGTGAAATAGAAGCGTCCTTGTTCATTAAATGATGGCGGCTCCATGGTGCTTTTAACTTCAGGGGCCACGCCAAATTCATTACGACTGTCATTAAAGCCTTTTCCGCGCGCGCTGATATTGATCATAAAAGTCTCCGTCGCGCTGGCTAAATTGGGAGTCGAAGCCTTCTTAAATAAAGTGTCGGGAAACAGTCCTGCGGCTTCGGTACTGAAAATCAGGTTGCCGGGGCGACGGGCAAACACCCAATAAGCCTGCCACGGCTCGGCCACGGCTTCATCGATGGGCGCCCATTTGTAACCCTGCGTTCCGGCGTCCGTATCATAGGTGTACCAAAAAACGGCATCTTCGATGATGGAATCCTGTACGGCTTGGACCAGAGTGAATTGCCCGCCGTTGCTATCGGCAAAGGCCATGGACCGCCAATTAACGGACCATGTGACCGGAATGCCCAGCAGATTCCACCCTTGTTGCACGGGTGTGGTCAACACGGCGTCGGAATCGGGAAACAGCGGCGTGCCGAGATCTACAGGAAATGAAACAGCGCTTATCAACCAGGCGCCCTGGCCGTAGGGGAATTCCTTATTTATAAAGGCGCCCTGGGCGTCGTAGCGGTTTTTGGAGTTATTCCAACGGTACATCTGCACCACACTGTCCGGAACGGTACCGGAAAACCGGAATGGTTCCGCCTTGGGAATGCTGAACATAAACCAGCGGTTACGGACGACGGTGCGTTTGGTTGCCCGCACATAAAAAGGCATACTTTGGGCATGTAGTCCACCGCGACCGTTATCTTCCGGGTCGTAGGCCCAAACCCGGAATGTGTAGAATCCTTCTTCGAGAGGATAAATAAGGGCGGTATGTTCCCGGCTGCCGTCCACCGATGCCACAAGAAAACTGTCGGCCATACGCCATAAACGATAGCTGTACAGCAGGCTGTCCTCGATGTAACCCAACGGTACGTCGCTGGTATCGTCCGCAAGAAAAGCGGCCCGGAAGGCGCTTTCTTTGTTCAGACTATCGGAATGGAACAGCAATTCTACATGTGGCGCGAAATCATCGAAAATGGGTTGCATGGTGATGCGTGATGTCTGGCCGGTAAGGTTAGGGGCGTTGCCCGCCGCTTCCAAAACAACGGTTTTAATACCCCTTGGCATGTACTTGTTGGGATGCAGGCTAAAAGCCACCGTACCGGAATCATGAGGCGCGATGGTCTGCATCATTGTATCAACACTAAACCAGACATCGGTTAGTGAATCCGGCTTATAGTGATAGCGGAAAAGCAATGTTCCGTCACCGTTGTTATATATACGTAAGCTATCAGAATAAACTCTGTTGACAGGCAGTATGATATTTCGGGCAGCGTCGGCCAGTTCCAGCAACGGCGCGTTTGTTTGTCCGTTATCCCGCACCGGGGGCGAGAAGATTGTACCGTTTTGATTGAAGTAATTATATACCGCAATGTGATAGGTCTGGTTGATACTCAAGCCGGTTAGCATGGCTGAAACCTGGGTGCCGGGCGAAACACTAAAGGCGGAATCCAGACCGACTTGCCCGTCTTCGGGCCCGGCCAGGGTGTCCGTAGCGGAATAACGGATGACCGTACCGCTGTAAAATTCGTTTTCCGGCAGGGTGAATTGCACAGTCAGCGCCTGGTCCGCGCCACTCACTGTCAGATTTTCTACCGGATTGATAAAATTGGGTTTTATAGTCACCACAAAAGTATCCGTCACAACGGAATGGCCGTCGTAAACCCAAAAGGAGACGTCATAGGTGCCTGTGTCCGCCAGAATGGGCGTATAACTGATCACACCGCTGTCGGATACGGCCATATCCAGTGTAGATTGCAGCTCATAGGACAGTGTGTCGCCATCCACTTCCCGCACTTCGGGACGGTATCGGAATAAAACATTGGTATACATGGTGGTGTCGGTCAACCCGATGATTTGCGGAGGATCGTCCACCGGTAAAACCCAAACCAATGCCCGGTGTGGGGCAACGGCACCGTCGCTGTCCGTGGCTTCCAGAATTAGGGTATCCGGAGCGCCGAATGTGAAATAATCGGCGGAAGGACGCACGGTAAGAATGGAATCGGTAATTGTGGCGGTTAAATGCGCCGGATTGCTGTTACCGGTAACATTAAATATGATTTGTCCGGCAGGCGTGATATCGTCTTCAATTACGGCAGACAGGTCCATGACCCAATCTTTATCTTCATACCATTCCAGCGTATCCGCTCCGGTCCAGACAGGCGGTTGGTTCTCACGGATAACACGCAAGACATAATTGAATTGCGTGGTATCTCCGAAGCTGTCTTCCAATACCAGGCGCACGGGATGATCCCCGGTATCGGTCAGAGCAGGGGTGCCGTTCAGCGAGCCGGATGCCGTGCTGAAGTTCAGCCAGTCGGGTAAGATGTCAGCCGTAAGGGTAACATCATCCGCGTCATCATCGTTGTAAGCGGGCGTATAACTGTAAGGGACGCCACTTAATGCCAAGAGCGGCGGTTCATCGGTAAAGTAGGGCGGCCGGTTGGGACTGTTGGAACGAACCGGAACATAAAGCCGTGGAAACGAGGGGTCATTGCTGGTTATTTCAAGAGAGTCATAATAGGCGCCGCGGCTGTCCGGAGAAAAAATAACGCGCAACGTGGCCACGCTTCCCGGTGATATGGCGGAAGCGGGAATATTTTCAAGGCTGTACATTTCCGGATGATTGATCATGGTCGCGTTGCTAACGATCAGGTCTTCGCTGCCATTGTTTTTGACATCAAGGTTTAGGGTATCGGATTGGTTTAAAAAGGCCATGAAGAACAGGCTATCCATTTCCACGCTAATAACGGGACGGAACGACTGGGTGGCAAATGGGGTGTTACCAAAGGTGCCCTGATTGATTCGGCCTCCATTGGGTTCCGGTTCCATGTCAAAGGGATCGTTGGGATCGCCGGCATCCACCGTGGGCGAAAGGGGGTCGGGTTGGTACATATCGTCATCCTGAGCCATAAAAACCGGCGGGAGATTGGAAACAGCGTAACTCTCGGCATTACCGACAAGGGAATCCACCGTGCTGTAACTTAATTTTAATTGAGCGCCGGCAGCCACCCGGATTCCTGCCGTTTGGTTAAACCAAACAATGCAGTTGCGTACAGAAGCCCGGGCGCCCGCGGCCAGATGCAAACCGTCATCCCGGCTGTTCAGGATATCGATGTTTTTGATCAACGTCCGGCTGCCATTGCCCAGTAAAATGCCCGTGTAGGTTGAATCCATCTGGATGTTGATCATAGATAAAGTATCCTGATCGAGAAGAATACCCTGCTCACAATTGTGAATACTACCGTATTGCAACCGGAGAGGGCGGCCGGAAGCATTAATGCCTGTAACGGCGCCATCAATATTAAACCATTCAAAACGCACGGTATCGGTTGCCGGAAAAAAACGGATGCCATTCCAAAGAAACCGTGTCGAATCCGAGCGAATGGTAGTGAAATCAGTTATCTGATCCACTGTACTCAGGACCTGTAATCCGCCATGCACATTAAAAGCAGCCGAGTCGCCAAAGGCGATTTTAACACCCGGCCCGATAACCAGTTGCTGGCCGGGCGCCACAAAAATGGAATCATAGACCACAAAACCGTTAATGCTGTCGGTAAGACTGCCGGACAAACCGCCCGTAAGAAGTTTAATAAGCGTGATTTCCTTAGGATCGGAAACACCTTTTTTGGTCTTGCCGTTATAAAAAGCAACAACCTTATACCAATAGGTATTGAATGGAAATGTTTGGGTGTCGAGAAAAGTGGTGTCGTTAAGGTTGCCAAAATCAAAACTGTCGGCATGTGAAAAGTCGCTGCCTACACTATCCCGATAAACACGGTAAAAATCCAGATTACCTTCGCTGGCCGGCAAGGGCGTCCAGTTCAGGCGCACGCCGTCGCTTTCCGTGCCAAGATAGGTGATAACAGGCTGCCAGAAATGGATGCCCACAAAATGCATCCTGCCGTCGGAACGGTTGACCGCCAGAATATCCGGTGTGCCGTTGCGATCGGCGTCATATACAGCGGACTGATCGGCCGGAAAGCTGAGAGTCTGTTCCGCTCCGACCACTTCCTGAAAGGTTTCGTTGCCCATATTCTCAAAAAATTTCACTTTGTCGCCCCGGGTAAGCAGAACCAGATCCAAAAACCGGGTGTCGGCGGAAGTGTTTTGTTCGTGACCCCATTCACCCACGCGCAAGGAGCGGATAGTGTCCGGTACGGTGGGTATAAAAGAGAATCCAGTGTTTTGAACGAATTTATTGCCCGTAAAATCGAATGAATAGATATCCACCAATGTGCCGTCGGAAACAATGATTTCAGGAATGCCGTCCAGGGTCAGATCGGCTGTTTCCAACATACTGTAGTTTTGGCCCGGGGCAATAACAACTTCCGAAGGGCTGATATAGCCGTTGGAAAGGTTTTCGTAATAAACCAGATCACCGTCGTATTGCAGGCACACCAGGTCTTGTTGGCCATTTCGGAACAGGTCGGTTACTTTGAATAACGCATTGATATTATTGTTTAAGATGAAATAAGGCGGTGCGCCGCGGCTGGTTAGTGAAAAGTCCTTCACGATAAAAAGCGAATCATTGCTGATCAGCAGGTCGGGTAACGGATTGCTTTCAATATTGATCAGGCCCACCTGCCGTATATTCCGGGTATGATAGAGATTTATGCCGGGGGTAAAATCGAACGTGCCGCCATTGCTGATATTTTCTATGATGTAAACATTGTCCCGGTCATAAATGATGAAGTCCGGCCGGCCGTCTCCATCAGGGTCGCACGCTTGTAATTGTTGTGGCAATTGGTTGTCAATGATTATGCCTAAATTCATATAAAAAGCCTGCATGCTGTTCACTGTTCCCGAATCCGAAAATTGGAATACGATAAGCGAATCGTTACGATATAGAGCACCGTCAAAAATATCATCATCATTGAACCAGCCGGTAACCACATTGCTGCCGGGTGAATAGGGTCGGTTTTGTGCCGGGCGATTTGTGTAATCAAACGGATGGGACTGATTCGGTACAAGATGAATCACGTCCGCTGTGGATTTTTGAACCTTATAGAAATCCGGTTTGAGGGCGCGAATGAATTGCGGTGCATAAACGGTCCAGGTTTCACCCGGAACCCCTTCCGGAGCAAGGTTGCGTGTGACATTGAAACGTATCCGGCCGGAATCAGCCATGTCATAGGAGGCGCTAAACGGCACATTACCGGAAACGTTACTGAAAATGCGGACGGAATCCTGAATGATGGAGAGATCGGGTGGCACATTATAATTCCATTCCAGGAAACCAGCGGGGAGTTGCACGATATCATTAAAAGATGGATAAATGGAAACGTTAAAGAAATCATTGCGTAAAGAGACGCTTTCAGCGCCCGTTGCCAGGCCAATACCGGGTGTGGAGTCTCCGGAGTTGTTCGGTAAAATATCCGTTAAGTTTCGGTTGTTGATGTCCCGATAAACCATCTGCCACGAACCATTATCGGCACTGTCGTATAACTCGCCTTTATCGGTAACAAACCATATATGTTCATTGGGAACGGCAGCCGGTTTCTTTTGATTTTGGGCGTTAAGCGCTTGTGGTGTTTGATAATATGCCACACTGTTAATACGTCCCACATCACCCTGGAAAATTTCCACCGGTAATTCAAGGGAAATGCTGAATGCCGCGCGTGTATAAATAAATCCCCGTTGATCGCTTATCCGGTTTCCGCTGATATAATATTTTAAGTTATAAGAGTCATAATGGAGACGGCTGACGGAAAAATCGGGTAGCGTATCCCCGGGGGCGGGCATGAGCGTGATGCTCCCGTAAGGGTCAACACGTTGCACAAAGGATGTGTCGTTGCGTGTGGCGGCGATAATCAGTCCGTTATAATCACCTGATATATCGACAAAATTGTAGCCGGTTACGTCTTTAAAGCCGTCGTTTAAGATGAGTTGTTGCCAGGACTGACCGTCATCATTGGAATAATACAACTCGTTATTGTTGGTGCCATACCAAAGTTGCACGCTATAGGAATCGTAATAAATAGCGGTAATATCCGAAGATGTGGGTGTCGATAAGGGTTCCCAGGAAGAGCCACCGTCGGTGCTGCGGTACATAAGGGAACTGTCGCCGGCGACGAAAATCATCGTGCTGCTGAGGGTGATGTCGTTAAAGTTCTTGGGAACGGCCAAATCGGTAAAAGTCCATGTTTGTCCGCGATCAAGGGATTTAAAGACCCGTCCACTGTTACCGGCGCCGTAGATGTTGGTAAAATCGCCGTATTGATCGCTTATCCGGTTTATGGTTCCGGCATTAATGTCTTCATAGGCCTGATACCATTGGGCCCGGCCGGTAGCGATTAACAATAAGACGATGACAAATGTATGAATGTATTTGGATGGCATCATAAGATTCTCTCGTTTACATGAATATCGGATTAAGCAATCTTCGGCGGGAAGGGGACTGATATTGAGTTTATTTTGGACGGAACAAACTTATGACCGTTGGTTTTTGATCTGTGGCACATAGCCCTGTTCGAAAAATGTATTTTTAGTTGAAACCCAACCATTCTGCCGTCAACGATTGGCCGGTTAGAGGTCGGGTGATGAAAATTCCGACAATCCGCGGTAAGGCGGAAATATAGTGCGGGAAATTGCTTACCGTTTGGAATTGTGCTATCCTGGTTGCATGTGTTAACAAAGGAACCGCTATGAAAGAACCGACTCCCATAAAGGAACTATGTGAATTTCACAAAACTTGTCATAAATTGATCGACACGGTGTTGCGGGATATCGATGCCGGATTGTTTGCCTGGCGGCCTGCGCCGAATTCCCGGTCCATTAGTGAAATGCTGCACCATAGCATACGCGTGGATAACTGGTTTTTGCAACAGTTTGGATTGGACTCCCCTGGAGATGATCCGGGTGAAACGTCTCCTCAGGCGGCTTTAACGGAATGGGTGGCGCGCCGGCACGCCTTGCTTGCCCTGTTTTCCCGTCCGAATCTGGAATGGACACGTTTGCTCCCGGATCATAAATCTGTCCGTCATGGTTTTGCCGAGGTTATATTACACATGGCTCACCACTATTTGTATCATTACGCGCAAATGGTCTATCTCCGCCGGATGTATGACCGGGACTGGTCCCCCGCGTTGCATGAATGGGAAGCGGCCAATTATCTGGCCGGTGCCCAAACCCGGGCCATTCATGCGCTGATGTCGCAATAATCCGTTGTAAAAGACCGGACTAGGGAATGCCCAATAAAAGGATGTGTACCAATCGGATTGCCGATAAATAACCGGAAATAGAAAAGGCAACAGGTTTGCTTTACCCGGTTGTAGTATGTAAATTTTTTACTTGATTTCAACCAGGCATCAAGCGCCTGATAAACCGTTAAGGAGATGTATCATGTTAAATAAGATTGCCGTAATTGGTGGAGGTAATATCGGTGGTGTGGTTGTACAGGAAGCCGTCAGCCGTCGTCTGGCCCGTAATGTGGCCCTGGTGGATGTGAAACCGCCCGAATTTGCCAGGGGGAAATGTCTTGATGTGGCCGAGGGAACACCTGTGATCGGCGCCGATATCCGGGTCGAAGGTTCCAAAGAGTATGATGTGATTGAAGGAGCCGATATCATTATCAACACCGCCGGTGTGCCGCGTACCACACGTCCGGACGGCACCATGCCCACCCGTGAAGAATTGCTGGGTACCAACCTGAAAATTACCGATTTTGTTAGTGAAGGCATCGCCAAATTCGCGCCGGACGCCATGGTTATTTCCATAGCTAACCCGCTGGACGCCATCGTTTATCGTCTGCACATGAACCTTAAAAAAGACCGTTCCCGATTGATCGGAATGGCCGGTATTTTGGATTCCGCGCGTTATCGTCTGTTTATCGCGCAGGAAGCCGGTGTATCGGTGGATAATGTTCAGGCAATGGTTCTTGGTGGCCATGGCGACGATATGTTGCCGATCCGTTCCGCCTGCCGTATTGCCGGCATGCCCGTGGAAAAATTTGTATCGCCGGAAAAACTAGACGCTATCGAAGCCCGTACGCGTAAAGCAGGCGGTGAAGTGGTTAAGCTGCTCGGCGTGGGTTCCGCGTTTGTTTCGCCCGCCTGGAGCGCTTTGGAAATGGCCGAGGCCATCGCTTACGACAAAAAGAAAATTATGCCCGTCAGCACCTTGCTGCAGGGTGAGTACGGTGTAAACGGCCTGTTTATCGGTGTACCGGCGGTACTCGGTAAAAACGGCGTGGAAAAAGTGATCGAAATGGAATTGACCGATGCCGAAAAAGAAGCCTTCAAAAAATCCGTGGCTTCCGTGCAAAAAACGGCGGATGAAGTGATTGCCATGACACAGAAATAAGCCCATCTTTTTTATAACTATTTATAAATATGGCCTTTTTGCAAAAGGCCTTTTTTTATTTATAGCCTTTATCAATCCACCGATAATGCTTTTTTATTAATCTTGACACAGCGCAAAGACTTATCGGAATGCCTGTGTTTAGTTTGTCAACGCATCTAAAATAAATGTATGTCTAAAATAAAGGAGACAATCATGCGTAAATGGATTATTGTTTTAATGGCTCTGGCCTGGGCTTTTTCCTGTCAGGAAAACCCCACCAAAGACAATACGGAGAAGGAACTGCAAGTGGACGAAAGCGTTGCCGAGCAGGCGGCTTTGGGCTACCAGGTTAATCAATACGTGGCCACCGGTGATGAAATTGAAATGATGACATCCGGTTTTGATAACCCGGATATTAACAGCGGTTTTGGGGTAATGAACAGCCAAACCCAAAGCTCCAACCATGCCATTGCCCGTTTTAACCGCATTAAAGGTTATATAAAAGATGTGCAGACATTGCAGAAAGTACAGGGTGAAGTGCCATTATTTTATGAAGATTCGGTTAATGAAAACGGGGATAAATATCGTTCGGCTGCATTAGTGGATGCGGTAAACGGTACCATGCGTTTTTATTATGTGATTTATGAATTCGCTTCCCGTAACGTTAATGGCCGCAATGTAACACTGAATATGACCTATGATTCGACGGAAATAAAATTCACCTTTTCCGGCCAGAATTTCGAAAATTTGGAACCCCAGCAAATTTTCGCTATACAATTATTTAAACCCGATTATCTGGTACAATCCACCACTACCGTCATGGATATCACATCATTTACCAATGATGAGGTGCAATCATTTGCAAGCAAAACCACATCGGTTTACAATTCTTCCCGTCTGGACAGCACCGTTGCACTTTTAAATTTTCAGATTGACGGCACATCAACGGTAACTCAAACCTTCTATTTTGATGACGGCACATCGCGTACCAGTACCATTACTTTTAATATAGACGGTACCGGGTCTTTTAGCCGCACCCTGCGCAGTGGCGTCACGGTGAGGGTACTTTCAATCAGGTGAAAGACGATGGTAACGGCAGTTATGAGGCAACCTGGACATTTCCCGCCGAGAGTTATCTTAAAACCATATTCCGTTCGGCGGCGGTCAGCGCGGATTCCGTGGCCGGTTATTTCCATTCCAATTTCTTTGAACGGATAGATTTCGCTTCCGGCGATGTGGATTCCGTGCGCATTAATTTTACCAAGGATTTCTTCAATAATATCACTACACTTAATGTTACCCGTCGTAACGGCGCCTATGGCAGCTTTACCATGGAAGAACAGGATCAGCTTTCCGTGCTGACCGGTTATTGGGTAACCCATGATAGTTTTTATGTGGATGTACGCGCCGAATACTATCAGGACGGCTCGTCTTATCTCTACTACGCTGTTTATCAGAATCGCGCCTCCTTTGAAAACGGTGATGATCCGATACTTGTAGCGGAATACAATTTTGCTCCGGATGGCAGTGGTGAAGGCGTTGTACGCAAGGATGGCGAAACCTATGAAGTGACCCTTGATGATGGTGGCGTGGGACAGATAACCTTAAACGGCGCCAAAGCACAATTTAATATGTATCAATAACGCCATATACATACACACCCCCGACCCCGTTCTCATTGAGAGCGGGGTTTTTTTATGGCCTGTCCGCTGATACGGTTTTTATCAAGCCAAAAGGTGCGTTTGCTGTCAAAGTTAATACGAATATACTGGGTTGAATCGGATTCAAGGCGCACGCTGTCTTTTTCATAATAAAAAGATTCGGGTACGTTAAGATAAATTTCTTTCGGTGTTTTTTGTTCGGAAATCCGATAATCAAGCGTGTCCATGGAAACAGCGGATGACCAGGGTAAAATAAACAGGATATAAGGGCTGTCGGAAAACGTAAGTTTGACTATTGTGTTTACCGCGGGTTCCATCAATCGCATGGGGGGATGGTTTTCCTTCCATTCGGTCATATCCGTTGCTTCGATGTTCCCGTTAAGTGGTTCCTGTTTGGAGAGCAATGCCGGTGTGTCGTTGTTGTTTATGCTTTGGGTCAGCAAGGCGCCGCTTTGCGCGATGCCGCCCATGCCCTGCGCAGCGTTTACGGGTGCTTTTATATTCTGTTTGGAAGCGCCCGCCTTCGTATTCCCGGTCTCATCACGCCTTGTGGGCCGGTTCCGTTCAGAAGGGGGCGTTATGCCTGCTTTAGGTTTAACATCACTTAGCAAATCTGCCATGTTATCCGCGAATTCCGCGTTTGAATTGCTGCCTTCGTGAGCTTTGCTGCCGTATGTTTGTCGGGGTGTGTTTCCGAGTGACCAGCCCCGGGCACTATTATTATTCCCATGCGAAAGCGATGTGTCAGTCCGGCTGGAAGTCGAACGTTCGGATAGCGTTCTTTCACGTTCGAGTTCTTCTTTCAAAGCCGATATTGAAGGCGTTTCGAGCGCTTTTTGCGTGATGTCCGTTCCGGGCTTTTTAAAATCCGGTGAGTAGATGAGCACCACCGGCAGGATCACTATAAAAAATAAAATCGCCGCGGCCCGGTACCAGGCCAGCATGGGCCATTGTCTGTGTTGCAAACGTGCCGCCTGATCCATGATTTCCTGTTTCATGGCCTCGTGACCGGCTTGTTCTATACTTTTGAAAAGCCTTTCCCATTCTTCGCGTTCCCGGCGCGCTTCCGGGTGTGTGGCTAACCAGTCTTCATAATGGGCGCGTTTTTCATCGGACAACGCGCCGTTTAAATAACGATCGTGCCATTCATGAATGTTTTCCGGATTAATGTGCATGGCTCATTTGTTCTTTAAGTTTTTTTAAACATTGATATTTTTTGGCCTTGGCCGTATTGCTGTTGGCAAAATTGAGATGCGCCGCAATTTCGCTCATCGATCTTTTCTCAAAATAAAATAACAGTAATAAATCCCGGCAAACCTTTTGCAGGGCGTTCAGGGCACGGTGGACCTGTTGCTGTTGTTCCGTGCTCAATACCGTTTCCAGTGCATCGGGCGTGCTATCCGCATGCGCCTCCTGATCCGTTCCCGGAATGGCGTGGCGTTTCCGGCGCCTGGTTTCGTTAAACCAGATATTTTTGGCCACGGCAAACAAAAAGGTGCTTATCCGGGCCCGGGGTTCCAGTGTATCGGCCACAATGCGTTTCCATAATACTATAATGGCTTCCTGCATCACATCTTCCGCGTCGCTTTGGCTGCCGCCGTGATTTTTTACAAACCGAACGATGGCGGGGCTGTAATGGATATAAAGCTGACCCAGCAACGTACGGTCATTTTCCCGTACACGGCGTACAATTTCTTTATCGGAAAGCAGAAAGCGTTTCAGCATTTACCTTTTCTTGGTTAATGATATTAACAGGGCAATAGTAAACGGAATTTTACGGGAAAGAACCTATATATTCAAATGAACCCCGGAGGTAAATCATGTCGGTACGTATTGTTTTTTGGTTATCCACTATAATGACCCTTGTAGTGGGGCAGGGACGGATTATCATCCCCGATCCCATGCCCGAAGCATCGCCGGTAGTTTTAAAAGAAGTTCGTACAAAGGTGCATATCCAAAATAACATCGCGGATGTAACACTGGATCAAAGTTTTTATAATCCCAATAACCGCCGGTTGGAAGGGGAATATTTGTATAGTTTTTCCGGAGACACACGAGTCAGGGATTTTTCGCTTTATATAAACGGTAAAAAGACAAAAGGCCGACTTTTAACCGCACAAAAGGCCCGTAAAACGTATGAGGCCATTGTGCGCGCCATGCGGGACCCGGCATTGTTGGAATTCATGGACTGGGGGTTGTTTAAAGCGCGCATCTTCCCAATGGAACCCGGACAAAATCGCCGTATCGAATTACGTTATGAACAATCATTGTCGGATGATAATAATCTTTATCGTTTTGAATTACCCCTGCGACAAAGCGGGCAGGGTACGATCGATAAGATGGATATAACCGTGCATATTGATGTGACGGGGCAGCTCGGCGTTATCTATTCACCGAGCCATCCGATACAGGTGCAACGTGTCAATGCCCGACAGGCCGTCATCCGTTTTTCGGCCGGGCAGGCCCCCGCGGATAAAAATCTGATCATCTATTATGCCGAATCCGACGCCGATGTGGACGGACATGTTTTGAGTTTTCGTCCGCGAACGGATCAGGACGGATTTTTTCAGTTGATTTTTCAGCCCGCATTTCCGTCGGAATCGGACAGTCGGATTCCCAGGGATGTTGTGTTTGTGGTGGATGGTTCCGGTTCCATGGGCGGTGAAAAAATAGAACAGGCGCGTCAGGCGTTGAAATATTGTCTGCAAGCCCTCCATCCCGAAGATCGTTTCCAGATTCTCCGGTTTTCCGGGGATGTGATCCCTTTTTCCGATAACCTGCGCCACGCCACGCAAGAAAATATCCAAAATGCCCTCTATTTTGTACAACGGTTACAGGCATCCGGGGGAACAAATTTGTTCGAACCCCTGAAAAGCGCCTTCCGGCAATTTAAAGCGCCCCAACATTCACGTACACAAACAGTAATCATGTTAACGGATGGTCTGCCAACGGAAGGGGTTACCGATGTGAGGGAATTGGTTCGACGCCTGGAGCCGGAACGTCACGCCCATGTGCGGCTGTTTAGCTTTGGCGTGGGCTATGATGTCAATACCTGGCTGTTGGACCGTCTGGCGCGGGAAAATCAGGGGAAAACACGTTATGTGAAGCCTGAAGAAAGTGTGGAAGGGCCGATCACCCGTCTCTTCCGTAAAATTTCCACACCGGTTTTAACAGGGGTATCGCTGGACTATCCCGCGCATAAGATACACACTCTTTATCCGGCCGTTTTGCCCGATTTATATAAGGGCCAAAAGTTGATTATTAGTGGTCGTTACAGCAAAGGGGGCATTGTAAAATTTACATTGACAGGCAACCGTAATGGTGAAAAATTACAAAAAACATATCGGATTGTGTTGCCCAAAAGAGAAGAGAAACATGATTTTGTGGCCCGCTTATGGGCCGGACGTCGAATTGATGATTTATTGGGCCGCCTGCGCTTTGAAGGCGAAAATAAGGAATGGGTGGATACCATAAAAAAACTGGGTGAGACCTATGGCATCGTTACGCCCTACACGGCTTATCTGGTTACACAAGACGAACAGGCCATGGCCGATATGGATGAAAAGATGGTGCAACGTCTCAATACCCTGTCGGCGCAAAACGCGGCGGGTGGATCGCCTTCAAAAATACGTGCCATGCTGGGTTCGGCCGCGCATCGCGCTCAATCCGGCGCGGTACAAAATTCCGTGGGCATGAGTGCCGTTTTGGAAAGTGAGATAATGCAAAAATTAATCGGCGGAGAAGAACGGCAGGAAGATATTCTGGTCACACAACGTCGTGTCCTGGGTCGCCTGTTTATTTACATAAAAGGATTCTGGAGAGAAAAGTCCGACCGGCCTCCGCTTCGAATTAAAAAGTTGCGTTTCGGCAGTGAAGCTTACTGGACAATGGTTAAAAGGACACCTGAGCTAAATGAGGTCTGGGCATTGGGTGACAAGCTGCTATTTAAATGTGACGGCAAATGGATACAGGTAACGCCATAGCCCTTGTGTCAAGTCACACCCTTACCAACGCCCCAAAAACGAGGCGTTTCTTTTATCGCGTTCACCAAAAGGCCGGGCGTTGTGGTTTCTTAAATTAATTGGGGTTGGCGGATAAAAGTTCTTCGGCAAGTTTTTTTTGTTTCAATTGATTCAGCGCATGGTATGTCTTGTTAAAAGTGGAATAGGAATGAATCAATTCCAGCTCGGCTTTTTTAATGTTTTTCTCGTAGCTGTCAATTTCGCCCACCAGTGAACAAAAACCCATGTTGTTGATCAGAGGCGGTATGGAAGACAAAATATCATCGGAGGCCGAGCGGCCCTTGCCAAAAAGTTTTTCAAGACGGGTGCGAAACAGCGCCCATTTGAAATTTTTGTTATAGCCCGTAAAAAAATCGGCCGCCAGGCCGCCCAGGTAAGCCAGCTCAATAATTTGCAGGGTTTCCTTGGGCAGTGCCTTTTTATATGCCAGTTGAATATTATACTGATAACGGATCGCCATTATCACCTTATGAGGTAAATTCCAGCGCTCGGCAACGATCTGACCGGCCTGGGCATTGGTGATGCGCAACCGGAGTTTTTCTATAAAAGGCAACTCAATACCGTTTTGCACCGCCTCTTCAATTACGGCAATGTATTGTTTGGTCATATACCGTAAATATATAAACTGACCGATATTCTGAAGCAGGGCGGCCAGAAACGCTTCGGATTTATCGCCCTTGCCGGCAAAATCCACAATCAGGGAGGAGGTGACACCGGCACACAGCGAGCGCAGGAATAGTTTTTTATACATTTCCTGATGTGTTCCGGGAAAGATATTCATCATGGAAACCGTAACGGCAACGTCGCGAATGGTTTTAAGGCCCAAAAAGGAGACCGCCTGATTGATATTGGTGACCGTTTGTTGGAAATTATAATAGTTGGAATTCACCATTTTTAATATACGCGATGACAGGGAAGGGTCCTGACTGATCAGCCGGGCGATATTCGCCAGGGAAATATCCTCCTGATTCGCCATGCGAAATAACTGTATCACGGCATGCGGCATGGCCGGGAAGTCTTCCACCTGTTCAATAATTTCAATGATATTGGGGCCCATTTTTACTTACCTTATTGTGTAATTATAAATTTCGTTTTTTCAGACGTTTACTTTATTTTTGTTTTCTAAAGGGTTAATTCCGGAGCATTTATTTTTAAGTATATTACAGGAACGTGAAAACGAACGATGGCTGAGCAGATTATATTTTTTGTATGGGGGTTGTTGTTACTTTATATCGGTGCGGAGTTGCTGGTGGGCGCTTCGTCGCGCATGGCGCTTTTGCTGGATATAGCGCCCATGGTTGTCGGGTTGACAGTTGTGGCCTTCGGGACGTCGGCGCCGGAATTCATCGTCAGTTTAATTGCCGCCCTAAACGGTAAGATTGACGTGGCCGTGGGGAATATTGTAGGCAGCAACATCGCGAATATAGGACTTGTATTGGCCCTATCCGCCTTATTACGTCCCATAAAAAAAGTAACCGACGGGATACGTGATGAATTGATTTGGGTGCTGGTGGCCTCGCTGCTTTTTTTTGCTTTTGCCATGGATCGGCAGGTGATCACCTGGGAAGGGGCGCTGCTAACCATCGGGATTTTTGTTTTTACCGGGCTGCTCATCCGCCGGAGCATGCAAAACCGGGACGCCGATGTGGCGGATGATGTCCCCGGCGTAGCCACCGGTTGGCTTTGGCTGGACTCCCGCTCCCGGGGCACAAAACTGTTCCTTTTGGCGATTGGTACCGTAGGGGGTATTGTTGTTTTGGGCAAAGGGTCGGAAATAACCATCGATGCCGCCGTGGCCATCGCCGAATATCTTGGCGTCAGCCAGATCGTGATCGGTCTGACCATGGTGGCGTTCGGGACCTCCCTTCCCGAACTGGCCACCGGCATCATCAGTGTCATTAAAAAAGAAAATGAAATTCTGGTGGGCAATGTCATTGGCAGTAATATCTTTAATATCCTCGGTGTGGCCGGGCCGATCGCCCTGATGTTTAACATACCGGTCGCCGCTTCCAATCTTACGTTGGATTTTCCGGTAATGATTCTGTTTACCCTGTTGCTTATTTTTGCGCTGTTCTTCTTAAAAAGGCTGGGGCGTCTGCTTAGTCTGCTCTTGTTCAGCGGTTATTTACTTTACATTTATTACACCTTTACCAATATTTCGTGAAATTTACCTGTTAATCTGTGTCGTGTTTAAAACGGGGATCAATGCCATGCTCATCAAAAACAAAGAACGCTACACAGGTCGGGAAATCACATCGGAAAAGGATTATATGCGGCGGCGCGATTTCCTTAAACTTTCGGCGTGGACATTGACCGCGCCGGCCCTGGCGCCCGTGCGTCTGTTCGCTTCCGATGAGGATAAAAATAAATACACGGCATTAAATGCCGTTCGGAATAAGGCGATGAGCATCGGAGAAAAACCCAATAGCTGGACGGAAATAACCACCTATAACAATTTTTATGAATTCGGCACGGATAAAAGCGCGCCGTCACGAAATAGCCGGGCCTTTAAGCCGCGCCCGTGGTCGGTGGCCATCGACGGTTTATGTGATAAACCGGGACACTATCAACTGGAAGACCTGATTCCCGCAAAAAAACTGGAAGAGCGGGTGTATAGCCTGCGTTGTGTGGAAGCCTGGTCCATGGTGATCCCCTGGATCGGCGTGCCGCTGAAAAATATATTGTTAAAAGCGCAACCCCGTTCCACGGCGCGATTCGTTGAATTTACCTCGGTTTATCGTCCCTCGGAGATGCCCGGACAACGCGCCCATATACTGGACTGGCCCTATATGGAAGGACTGCGCCTTGATGAAGCGCTGCATCCTTTAACCTTTTTGGCCGTTGGGGTTTACGGGCGGGTTTTGCCAAATCAAAACGGCGCGCCATTGCGTTTAGTGGTGCCCTGGAAATATGGATTCAAAAGCATAAAATCCATAGTGCGCATACGCTTTACGGATACCATGCCTGTAAGCACCTGGCAGCGACTGGCGCCGGGGGAGTATGGTTTCTATGCCAATGTGAATCCCGAGGTGGATCATCCGCGTTGGAGTCAGCGACGGGAACGACGCATCGGCACCTTTTTTAAAAGAGAGACACAATTGTTTAACGGGTATGCGGATGAAGTGGGCGCGCTTTATAAAAATCTGGACCTGGAAAAATGGTATTAATGACGATGGGTTCCCTTAAACATCACAGCCAGCAGCGAAACATCATCTTCAAAACGCGTGCGGCGGGTGTGTGCCGTTAAGGCGCGGATGGAAGCGTCAAGCGTTTCGTCACTGGTCGTTTCGGCATGTTGTCGAATTATTTCGGTTAGCCGCTCGCGTCCAAACAAAGCGCCATCCGGCGCGGAAGCTTCACAAATGCCGTCGGAATACATAAAAATCCTGTCGCCGGGCTGCAACCGGTGTTCGATAACCGGGTCCGTCCGTCCAAAATCCCACCCCAGGGGTAAACCGCCCCGTTCATCTACAATGATGGAGCCGTCCGCTTTCTGAATAATGGGCGGGTTGTGTCCGGCGCGGGAATAACGCATCATGCCGCTTTCCACATCGATCAACATATAAATCATGGTCAGATAAAAACCATACCGGTCAAAGAAATTCTCCTCGTTCAGCAACCGGATCACCTCATCAGGTTCATGAATCCGGTAAAAAGGCGGCCGGTTCATATGTGATTTGAGCAGATTGTGGCTGCCGGAGGCATTCAGCATATGCGACAAACTGACGCTGAACAAAGCGGACGAAACACCGTGACCGGAAATATCGATCTGATAAACCGCCACGCGGGTTTCATCCAGCCGGATGACATTATACGTATCCCCCGATACATATTGCGAAGGGAAAAAACGGGCCCGGAACTCAATGGCGTCGAGATCGGGGATATCCCTGGGTAACAGGTTCATCTGCGCTTCACGGGCATGGTTCAACTCCTCATCCACCATGGAAAGGCGTTGTTCCAGCAATTGATTTTTTTCCATCAATTGCGTCTGCCTTAAAATCAGCTTTTCCAATAAATGCTCCAGACCGTACTTTTGCAATAAAGATTGCTCGTACTCACTGATAAGCATATCCTGCGCCAGGCGATATTCTTCTGAGTTCATGGGTTTTATTGATATAATTAATGTTTGATGTATATGATCGGCTTAATGTATCTTGCCTTTATTTTTCATATACGTACGTTAAGAATATTTGCACTAATGATATATCAGGAAAACAACGGGCCGGTGGCAACGGTTTTTTTACAGCGTCCGAACAAGCAGAATGCGCTCAACAGTTTGTTTCTTAAACGCATTCAGGAAACCTTTCATACCCTTGCGCGCGATGAAAGTGTCCGGCTGGTTGTATTAAGCAGTGCTCTGCCCAAAACTTTCTGCGCCGGCGTGGATATCGATGAACTGGCCGCCTTTAAAGACAGGGAACAGGCGCGGTCGTTTGCCCGCCTTCTCGATGAAACCATCATCACTCTTTTGAATTTTCCCAAGCCCATGATTGCACGGGTTGAGGGTTACGCGCTGGGCGGTGGTTTGGTGCTGGCGGCCACGGCGGACATACGCGTAATGACACCCTCAACGGTGGTGGGCATCCCGGCCGGTCGTCTGGGAACGATCTTACCCTCCACCCTGACCAGGGTGCTTCAACATTTAACGAGTTCGGGTAATTTAAAGGATTTGTTGCTTACCGGGCGGCGAGTCACGGCGCGGGAAGCCGTTGCCATGGGACTGGCCCGTTTTATGGTAGAGGCGGATCAATGTGATGCCCACATCCGAATGTTGGCGCGGGAAATACTAAAAAGCCCGGATCAGGCTTTGGCGCTTTCCAAAATGATGTTGAACGAACCGCTTGTTGCCGCTATGAAGTCAGAAATGGAAACCGCCGCCAATCATTTTGCCGAACTGGCCATGACCGGGGAATGGAAACAACGGTTAGCCGGTTTTATCAATAAAACCTGATATCTGAATGTAAAGGAATAATGAAGGCTACGGAATTAAATCAGGAAGCCCTGTTACTGTTGTGCTGCAACAGGGAACAACCTAAAGAAATGGAACGCGGCTGGCGTCTGTTTTGGCGGCGCTATCAACCCAGAATGCGCGCTTATGCCGTGTATGCTGTCCATAAAAACCTCCATGCCGGCCATCCGCTGTTTAAAGATGTGGTTAATGATATCCTGTCGGAAGCGATGGTCACCATTCGGGATCATATCGCGTCCTTTCGTCATCGCGATTCCGAAGAGAGGTTTGCCGCCTGGCTGTCCATTTTAATTAACCGTGTCGCTTTGCGTTACATGCAAAAAAATTATTCCAGGTTGTATTTTGATAACGAACAGGCCGTACCCGAGGAGAGCGCCGGCAATGATGACCGGTGGGAATTGTACGAATACATCGTTCACAATATACGGCGCATGGCCGCAAAAAACAGCGTACATACGGAAAGAGACATCGCCTTGTTTCTTTTATATGCCTTTGCCGATTTCTCTCCGGAAGAGTTACTCAAACTCCCTTGTAACAATCAATTGAGCCTGCGCGCCATTCAATTGGCCCTGAATCGTTTAAAACAGAAATTGAAAAAAGTAGATATCATTTAATATACTTGAGAAAAAAAAATGTTTGCCTGTCTCTTTATTTATGTTAGACGATTTATAAAATGAGATGAGTAACGTGGTCATTAGCCCGACACAATTAGGAATTTTACTTGCCCTGTTGGAAGAACAAAAAGAAAAACCCGTTCCGTCAGAAATGCTTACCGAGTATAAATGGATGAAACAAAGGTATAACGCATTGCAGAAAAATCCTGATGCGACACTTTCCATAGAACCGGCGCTTTGGGCTACCAATGAAGAGGGCCTTAATGAGGAACAGGTGGATTTTTTTATACGTCTGTTACTATTAAATTCCAATCAGGAGGATTGTACCCGTCTGGCCCGCCAATTGAATGATAATTTTTCCTGGTTCGAAGCCTATAGCATCGTTTTAAGACGGTTTATCCTGGAACGTGAAAAAAAACGCGGACAGGAGTCAGTATGAACGATTTGCAAATGATCCGTAATATCCTTTCGGGCCACATCCGTCCGGAACAGGCCTTGTTTTCATTCCCGGTCCATCGGCTCTATATACAATTATTGGCAGAACTGGTGGAAATAGACACAAAAGAGAGTACTGAAGCCGGTTCTCTGGTTCATATCGATCGCATGTTGACCGCTTATTGGGAAGGCACCCTCCCGGCGGAGGATTTGCAAAAGTTCAAAGGCTGGTTAATGCACGATGATCGTTTAGCCGGGCTGTTTGTACGGCGCATGAAAGACCACAGCCGGATGCTGCGGACGGAAAAGACACAAAAAAACAAAAAGACCAAACATATCCATATCCGGCGCGATGCATGGCGCTGGCTGCTCCCCCTGGCCGCTGTGTTAACCGGGTTTCTGTTTTGGCCCTCCGACAGTCTTCGTGACAGGCTAAATTTTCAGGATACCCCTCCGTTGGCTTTTAACTCCACTATTATGCGTGGTAACAATGAACTTTCAACCAGTGAGGAAAAGATTTTTATTCAGGGGATCAAGGCATATTTGGCCTGTGACTATGATAATGCCCTGATTCAATGGTCCAGGCTTGATCCGAAAACCGCCTTACGGAAGAATGTTTGGTTTTACAAAGCCCTAAGTCATGTGGCCCTGGCCTCGGATAAACGGTTACCGGAAAAAATACAACGCGTCCATGCCCGACAGGCGGTTCATCTGTTTCAGAAAAATCTTCATCCCGATAATGAAACCGAAATTTATTTTTATGTTTTGGCCTTGTTGCTTAATGGCGAACCAGATGCCGCGCGGGAATGGGTTTCTCGTATTCATTCCGTGGAAATAAAAAAACGATTGGACATCCTGAGCAATTATTTTTAACCGTATAAAATTTTGGGCCTTGACCCAGAAAGAATATGGCATAAATTACGGACGATTATTTTTTACGGGTCTGAATTTATGCGGTTGTTCGCCTTACTCTTATTGTGTATTCCCTTAAACCTGCCGGCCGAGACCTCTTCTTCCTGGCTGCAAAAACTCAAAAGAACCAATCTGATCGTTAAAGACAGCACGCGTATATTTAATTTGCTGAATGACGCGGAAGCGTATGTGAGCAATCAACCGGACAGTCTGTTGCATAGCTATATTTACGGATTACGTGGCGATCTGTATTCCCGCATGGAAAAACCCCGCAAGGCCATGAAAAATCTTAAAAAAGCCATGTCCCTTTCACCACGCGGGGAAACGTACGGAACGGCCCGATGGCTGTACACCATGGCCATGGTCAGTAAAATTTATCTTGATGATATATCCGGCGCCCTGGATTATATGATCCGGGCCGGAGAAGATATTGAACAATACATGCGACAACACCCGACTGAACATCCCGCTGTGTATGAAAAAATTGTGCTGAATAAAGCTGAAATTTATCGGGACCTTGGCTTTTATCGGCTGGCGATTGATGTCTTCCGGCATTTTAAGACGGAACGCCGGCGCTACAGAAAATTTAAGTGGATTGGTCTGGCCACCAGTTATCATAGTTTGCAGCGTTTTGACAAGGCATTGGAAATGTATCATTTGATCTTAAATGATTCGACCTTTATAAATAAAAATCTTACACAAAAGATGAATGCTTATGTACTGAACCGAATTGGCGATATTTACTTCGACAGGGAAAACTGGCAACAGGCACTCCACTATTACAACCGCTCATATCATCTGGCCCGAATGTATGGTTTAAATAGTTATATATGGGCCAATTTATTGGAAAAGGCTTATGTATATGCCTTTATGGAACAACCGGATACGGCTCTCTCTTTTATTCTTCAAATGAAACATGTCCCTTTTGCCTATCCCTTGCAACGGAAAGGCCATCTGTTCGCTGTTAAAAGTTTTCCGCTGGCTCTATTGGGACAACTGGATTCCGCTTATAGTTATGCCCGGCGAAGTATTCGTATTTTGGAAAAGGGACGTAAAAAATTTGATAATGCCGATATGTATCAGTCTTTTTCCCGTAAGTTTACCGTCAATTATTTCCATATGAAATATGTTTTAACCAAAATGTATGAACAGCAAGCGGATTTCGCCATTACCGATTCATTGCTAAAATATACCATGCTGTCCAGGGGGCGGCGGTTTGAACATAAGGAAATAACCGATACCGCCAGCGTGGCTTACCATAACTATCTGGTTCGTAAACATGATCTGGAAAATTATCAGAAAGCCATACGACTTGGGAAAAAGGCCGGGCAAAAGGGCGCGGAAGCGCTCATCGTGAAACGGCTGGCCACCATACAGAGCTTATTAAAGCTGAACAACCTGGGAACGGAAAAACGTAAGTTGGTGCCGCCGGTGTCGGATATAAAGCGCGCGCTTAAAAAAAGAAACGCCGGTTTACTTGTTTATGATTTTAATCCGCTGGCATCGTATGCCCTGTATATGGATGCACATAAACAGGCCTACATTCCCCTACCGGTTCACTATACCACGTTTAAAGATTCCCTGAATAAATATCTCTCTTTGCTCTATCCGTCAAATGGGGCGGCCCATAGTGTCTATGATGCCGGTCTGGCTTATTACTTTTACCAACGCATCTGGCAACCGTTGGAGCCCTATCTGGAACCTTCCGGAGATATCTTAGTCCTAAAAGACCCGGATATGGAGGCCTTGCCACTGGCCACTTTGATTAACCGAAAACCCAATATCAGGCACTATACCCCGGAAAAGGAACCGGATTACTGGCCGTATTTAAT
Source organism: Calditrichota bacterium (assembly GCA_003696775.1). Lineage (GTDB taxonomy): Bacteria > Calditrichota > Calditrichia > Calditrichales > J004 > J004. Next base: position 12,167 of record RFFS01000167.1, on the reverse strand, counting down.
TTTGCAGCACTATAATCTGGCCACACTACCCGGGTTATGGATGCTGACTGAGACGGTAGAACCTATGGAAGCCAGAGCATTAATTGTTGCCGACCCTGCTGACTCCACCGCTGAACAGTCCGATCCGTTTTTTGAGACGGACCCTTTGTTGTATGCCCTGGCGGAGGGTAAAGCCCTACACAAGTTACTACCCAAGAGTGTGTTGCTTACCGGCCAAAAGGCCACGGAACAGGCTTTTTACAATCAGGCGCCCGATTTTGCCATTTGGCATTTTGCCACACATGCTCTGTATGATTCACTGTCTTCCCATTTTACCAGCCTTAAACTGGCTGTTTCGCCTCAAAGCCGGCATGATGGTTTGCTAATGGGGTTTGAACTGGAAAAATTTAAAAGTCATCCCGTGCTGGTAACCATCAGCGCCTGTAAAACCGGCGCCGGTACGGTGCTGGAAGGCGAAGGTACATTGAATTTGGCGCGTACATTTATCACGCGGGGTGCTTCCACGGTTCTTATGGCCCAATGGGATGTGGCCGATAACTACAGTTCGAAGTTGATGCGGCTTTTTTATAAAAATGCATTCAAAGAAAAATACCATTCTTTTGCCCGGGCATTGGAAGAAGCCAAAAGGAGCGCCGGCCGTGGCGAAAATTTTTTAGATGTAAATTTCAAGCATCCCTATTTTTGGGCTTCCTATAATTTATTCGGTGATACATGGAATCCGTTTGTATCCCATAACCACGCTCTTGAACTTTTTCTTTGGATAGGGGGGCTATTTTTGGCATTTGTACTGGGGGCGATGTATTTAAAAAATAAAAAAAACTTTTTTACTTGAGAAAAAAATAATATTAGATGTCTCTTATACTATGAACACATAATACCGGATTCCCGGTTACTCCGCCGCATGGCCTCCGATCCCCTCGGGCTGTGCGGTTTTTTTATATCTGATTCTGTTTTGCTTTTTTTGCATTATTAGGCTATAATTAAGTGCAACACCTTAATGTTAACTCATCCCAGATTTTTGATATAATTTTTTAATGCAAAGGAGGGCATATGCTTTACTTATTTAGATGTATGCATGTGAGGAGTCCATGAGTCCCTGGTCATACAAAAGGTTTGTAAATGTTCATTCTAATAGGAGTTACTATGGTGATAAAGAATCGATACAAAATATTTTATCTCACGCTGTTATTGGCTTTTTCGGGGTTGATGGCACAGGGCCTGGAGATAAAAGGGATAGTTGTTAACAAAGACGATCAGGAGCCGTTGCCCGGCGTGAATGTGCTGGTTAAAGGCACGTTATTGGGCGCTGTTACGGACCTGGACGGTTATTTTAGTTTAAAATTGCCGGACATGAATGAAGCCCGTTTAGAGTTTAGTTATGTGGGCTATAAAACCAAAGAAGTTGTACTTTCCGAAAGTACGGAAAATTTAATGATTCGTATGGAAGAAGACGTTTTTAAGGCATCGGAAATTGTGGTAACCGGTCTGGCCTCCTCGGTTAAACGGGAAAACCTGGCCAATTCGGTGGCAACACTTTCCTCGGAAGAATTGGTGCCCACACCCACCGAATCGATGGAATCGGCCCTGGCCGGTAAATTCGCCGGTGTGAACGTCAGCCAAAATACCGGTGCGCCCGGTGGCGGTATTTCCGTAAATCTGCGTGGTGTGTCCACAATTGAGGGCGGCACGCAACCGCTTTATGTTGTGGATGGCGTTATCATTAATAACGCGGCTATCCAGTCCGGTATTGACCTGGTAACCAAAGCCGCCGGCGCGGGAAGCTCCAACCCGCAGGGTCAGCCCGTTAACCGCGTGGCCGATATCAACCCGGAAGATATTGAAAACATCGAAGTGCTCAAGGGCGCCAGCGCCGCTGCTATCTACGGTGCCAAAGCGTCCAATGGTGTTATTATTATCACGACAAAAAAAGGACGAATCGGCAAGCCGCGTATTACATTCAATCAGCGCGTGGGCTTCAGCTCGCTTCTTAAAAAGATCGGTACCCGTAAGTTTACGGCCAAAACCGCGGAAGAACAGTATGGGCCGGAAGGTCTTGCGTTGTTTAACGCTAACGGTGGTAAATATTTCGATCAGGAAGAGTTGATGTACGGCGAGTTGGGCCTTCTTAAACAGACCAATCTCAGCCTGTCCGGTGGGGACAACCGAACCAGTTATTATCTGGGCGGTACCTTTCAGGACGATGGCGGCATCATTAAAAATACGGGCTATAAACGCAATTCCGGTAATTTGAATATTACCCATAAATTCAATGACCGATTGGATATCAATGTGACAACCAGTTTAACCCGCACAATCTCCGATCGCGGTATTACGGGTAACGATAACACCAATACCACATTTGGATTTTCGTTGGCCTTTACACCCAGCTTTTTGGATTTAAGGCCGAAAAACGGTGTTTATCCGGATCATCCGTTCAATCCGTCCAACCCCTTTCATACACGGGATGTGTTTAAAAACACGGAAACGGTTACCCGTACCATCAATGCATTGAATTTGAAATGGAACGCCTGGCGGACGGAAACCCAAAACCTGGACCTGGTTCTGCAGTCTGGTTTTGACGCCTATGCCATGGAAAACTTTGTGTTTTCACCGCCTGAGCTGCAATATGAGAAAAACAGCGACCAGCCCGGTGCCGTGCTGAACGGTAAAACCAACAGCCTGAACTGGAATACCTATCTGAGCGCCGTGCATTTGTATGGTGAGGGCGGCTATTCCTTCCGTACTTCCGCCGGTTTGCAGTTCGAAAATCTTGAATCCGACAATGTGCTCACCGAAGCCCGTTCCGTCATTGTGACCCAGCAAAATGTGGATCAATCCGGTTCGGTCAATGTGTATGAAAACCGTGTGAAGCAGGTGGATGACGGCTTTTACATTCAGGAAGAATTCAATTATGAAGATATGTTGTTCCTGACCGCCGGATTTCGCGGTGACCGCAGCAGCGCGCACGGTGATGTGAATAAATTCTTCTACTATCCCAAGGCATCGGCATCGTTGCGTCTTTCCCAACTAGATTTCTGGGAAGGTATGAAAGATGTGATCAATGAAGCCAAGGTGCGTGTCGCGTATGGTGAAACGGGTAACGCGCCGCCCGCCAATGCCAAATATAATTCCCTGGTACCCAATAACGTGGGTGGTAAAACGGGTCTGTTGCTGGCTTCCCGTCAGGGTAATCCGGACATTCGTCCCGAAAGAACCCAGGAAATCGAAACCGGTCTTGATTTTTCTTTTATGAATGATATGGGGAATGTGGAATTTACCTATTATACCCAAAATATCACCGACCTGATTTTAATTGCCGATGTACCGCCTTCTTCAGGTTTTACCGAGCAGTACATCAATGCCGGTTCCATGAATACCCAGGGGATTGAATTCTCGCTCGGAATTATTCCCGTGGAAAACGAAACCTTCCGTTGGTCATCCAAGGTAAACTTTTACAAAACCTGGAGCGAAATTACCCAATTGGATGTGGACCCGTTTAATAAAGGCGGATTTGCCACGTTCCTGGGTACTTATCGCATTGAGGAAGGTTTGTCGCCCACAACCATCATCGGCGCCGAGAAAAATGCCGACGGTTCCTTTAAGCCGATTGGCAACGAAACGCCTGATTTTGAAATGGGTTTTAATAACAATTTTAAAATCGGTGATTTCTCGCTGGGCTTCCTGGTACACTGGAAAAACGGTGGCGATGTGATCAACCTGGGTAAATTGATTACCGACCTGGGCGGGACCACGGAAGATTATGACACCGGCGCGGCTGCCGAACGTCTTTCCAAGCTGGGTTCGGAAACCAAGCCCTATGTGGAAGACGGTTCCTATATCAAACTGCGTGAAGCGCATATCACCTATACGTTGCCACAGGAAATGACCAAGAGTCTTTTCAACGGCGCTTTGGATTATCTGCGCGTAGGGGTTTCCGGGCGTAATCTGTATATGATTACCGATTATACGGGATATGATCCGGAAGTAAGCCAGTTTGGTAACGTGGCCATCGGACGCAGTGTGGATACCATTCCTTATCCGTCGTCACGCAGCGTGTATTTTAATCTGTCCCTTGGTCTGTAAAAACGAGAGGTAATACTTATGAAAAAATATAAATTTCTTTTAATAATGATAGCATTCGGGGCGTTGCTCTTCACCGCGTGCGAAGAACGTGATTTCCCGAATCCCAACGATCCCGCGCTGGATGTGGTTCCGGATCAGGCGTTGGTATCCGGTGTGGAAGCCGGTACCCGTGATGAGTTGGCCATTTACCTGCGCGTGGTGGGCAGCCTGGGACGTGAAGTCTATTATTTTGAACCGGCCGACCCCCGTTATACGGGTAACCTGTTACGTGGCACACCCGATCCGGGCGGCTTTCTTGTTCTGCGTCCCTGGAGCGCGCGTTATTCGGCGGCCCGTATTGCCGAGGAAATTCTCAGCCGCGCGGCGGGTAAAAGCGGCGAGGAAGCAAACGGTTTGATCGGATACGCCAAAACCATGCGCGCGTATGAACTGTTGCTCAACCTGAACTACATGGATGATAACGGGATAAAAATTGAACTTTCCACGGATATCAATACCCCGTTCGTCAGCAAGCAGGAAGCGTTGAATCATATTAAATCCGAATTGGATGATGCGCATACCGCCCTGGGCTCCGCCGGATCGTCTTTCCCGTTTACGCTTTCCGACGGATTTGCCAGCGGAGGATTTGATACCCCCGCCGGATTCGATATGTTTAACCGTGCTTTGCGTGCCCGTGTGGCCGCCTATGATAAAGATTGGGATGGTGTTCTTTCCGCCCTGAGCGGTTCGTTTATCGATGCCGCCGGCGATCTGAATCATGGTGTCTATCTGGTTTACGGCACCGGTGTCGGTGATCAGACCAACGGCATTTATGAAAATCCGGAAGCGTCTTTTGTGAAACTGATGGCGCATCCCTCTTTTGGTACCGATGCCGAAGCCGGCGACGGTCGGTTTGCAAGCAAAGTGTTGGTGCGCGATCTGGATGGCAACGGTCAGCCGGATACCACTAAATTTGATGATTTGCAATCCACCATGTCGGTAACCATCACCTCCAGCAGCACGGACCCTGTTTATATTATCCGTAATGAGGAACTGCTGTTGTTACGCGCCGAAGCCAATATACAAAAAGGGAATTACAGTGACGCGGCCACCGATATCAATGTTATCCGCGCGGCCTACGGCCTGGCACCGGTTACGCTGGATGCCGGAAACGCCGTGGATCAATTGCTGCATGAGCGGCGTTATTCGCTGTTTATGGAAGGCCACCGCTGGGTAGATATGCGTCGTTATGGCAAACTGGGCGATCTGCCGGTGGACCGTGACGGTGACACGGTATTGGATAAGATGCCCAAGCCGGAAACCGAAATACCCGGATGATAGATCGTATGTAAGTTGAAAAACCCGCCCGTAAGGCGGGTTTTTTTGTTTACAGCCTTGCCATTTTCCATTCTTTTTTATTACTTGTTTATGAGGCTGAACTATGGAAAATACCGTTTTGATTGTCGGCGCCGGGCAGGGCGGCCGTAAATTACTGGAATTGTTTTACAACGACCCGCATTGTCACATCCTGGCCATTGTTGACAGCAAATCCGATACGCAGGGCATGCGTCTGGCCCGCCAGCTTGGCGTGCCCATCGCCGATGATTTCCGCCCGTTGCTCCGCGAAAAACCGGATTTGATTTTTAATGTAACAAAAAGCCGCGCGGTACAGGAAGCTTTATTAAGGGAAAAAGAACCGGAGAGTGAAGTGGTGGGCGGACGGGCGGCGCGTTTTTTCTGGGAGTTACGCGAGGAACGCATCCGAAACGCCCAGTCGGCGGAAAACCCGCGCACAGCCCCGGCCCTGCTGGTGGGTAATGATCCGGCCATGCTTCGGGTTATGGAAATGATCCGCGATGTGGCGCCCACGCCCTCCTCCGTGTTGATCATTGGCGAAACCGGTACCGGCAAGGAGATGGTTGCCCGGGAAATTCACCGCTTAAGCGCGCGCCCCGACAGTCCGTTTGTGGCCATCAATTGCACAGCCCTGCCGTTTAATTTATTTGAAAGCGAATTGTTTGGTCATAAAAAAGGGGCGTTCACCGGGGCGCTTGTGGATAAAATCGGCTTGGTGGAACAGGCCAACGGCGGCACCTTGTTTTTGGATGAGATCGGCGATCTGCCGTTGGAAATGCAGGTGAAGCTGCTACGCTTTTTGCAATCCGGTGAATTTCGACCCGTCGGTTCCACGGAGGCGCGTAAAGTAACGGTACGGGTCATAGCCGCAACCAACAAAAATCTGGACAAGGCGATTGCCGATGAGCAATTCCGATCCGATCTCTATTATCGATTAAACGCCTTTACCATTCATCTGCCCGCCTTGCGCAAGCGCCGTTCCGATATTCCGTTATATGCTTATCATTTCCTTAAACAATCCATGGTGCGCGCCAATAAACGTGTTGAATCCATTTCATCCGCTGCCATGGATGCGCTGATGAGCTATGACTGGCCCGGCAACCTCCGTGAACTTCAGGGTGTGATCGAACGGGCCGTTATTCTGGCCCGAAAGCATCAAGTGGAGCGGGAACATCTTCCCTTTGTACAGGCAACCGACGGCCCGACCCATCCCGCCGGCGGCACATTGGCGGAGAAACGCCGCCACTTGCTGGATGCCATTGAGCGGCGCCTGGTGTTGGATTATCTTAAGCAGGCCGGAAACAATGTAAGCCAGGCGGCGCGCATGGCCGGCATGCCGCGACGTTCATTTTACCGCCTGATGGCGCGGCTGGGCCTGCGCAAGAACAAGTGAGACAATCAAGGCACAATCTCCGCTTTCTATGTGTCAAACATGGCTCACAATGTGGTAAAGATTTTATAACATATTGTAATTTATATATTTGTGTAAAAATATATCATGCGGATGATCTAATTAAAAAAGTGAATTATTCCCAAAAAAATTCATCTTAAAACATGATATGTGTCATTTGGGACTCATATCTGTTTTGGGATCATGCCGGCTTTCACTCCCTTAAATCTAATATTTATAAAAGCTTAGCGCCATTTATATAATATTGCGTCACATTTGGCACGCGTTTTGACTTATATAAGACCAAAGCAATCAATCAAATAAGGAGATGGCCCATGGGCAAGAATAGAGACAACGTCGGTTTTGATGCCGGTGTGCGTGATTACAGCGAGTCCGGACGTTATTATTACGATCCGGGTTATACGCCGAAAGACACCGAAGTGCTGGCCGCTTTTCGCGTAACGCCACAGGAAGGTGTCCCCTGGCAGGAAGCCGCCGCTGCCGTTGCCGCCGAATCCTCATCGGGGACATGGACGACGGTATGGTCCGATTTGCTGACCAATCAGGAGCGTTATGCCGGTCGTACCTATAAAATTGAAGAAATCCCCGGCCATGAGGATCAGTTCATGGCCTATATCGCCTACCCTTTGGATTTGTTTGAAGAAGGTTCTATGGCCAATCTGATGTCGTCCATTGTGGGCAATGTATTTGGTTTTAAAGCATTACGCGCCCTGCGTCTGGAAGATTTGCGCATACCGCCTGTTTTGCTGCGTACCTTTCAGGGTCCGCCTCACGGCATTCAGGTGGAACGGGATCGTTTAAACAAATACGGGCGTCCTTTATTGGGCGCCACCATGAAACCCAAGCTGGGTCTCTCCGCCAAGAATTATGGCCGGGTTGTGTATGAAGCCCTGGCCGGTGGGTTGGATTTTACCAAGGATGATGAAAATATCACCTCGCAACCGTTTATGCGCTGGCGCGATCGCTGCGAATTTGTTCTGGAAGGCGTGCACAAGGCGGAAGCGGAAACCGGTGAGCGCAAGGGGCACTACCTCAACGTAACCGCCGGCGATATGGAAGAAATGTATAAACGCGCGGAACTGGCGCGCGATCTCGGTTCGCGTATTATCATGGTGGATTATCTGACCGTCGGTTTTACGGCCTTCACGTCTCTTTCTAAATGGGCGCGGCAAAACGGTGTGTTGTTGCATGCGCACAGGGCGTTGCATGCCGTGCTGGATCGTCAGCGGAATCATGGTATCCATTGGCGCGTGTTGGCTAAATGGTGCCGGGTCGTCGGTGCGGACCATGTGCATAACGGTACCGTTGTGGGCAAATTGGAAGGCGATCGTCAATCCACGCTTGGTGTGGCCAAATTATTAAGGGATGATTTTGTGCCGGCCAACAAATCGGAAGGTATCCTGTTCGATCAGCCCTGGGGCTCCGTACCGGGCATGTTTCCGGTGGCCTCGGGCGGTATCCATGTGTGGCATATGCCGGAACTGGTGCATCTGTTTGGCGATGATTCCGTGTTGCAGTTTGGCGGCGGCACACTGGGGCATCCCTGGGGCAGCCGGGCGGGCGCCACGGCCAACCGGGTGGCGCTGGAAGCCTCCGTGAAAGCCCGTAATGAAGGGCGCGATCTTGTAAAAGAAGGGCCGGCCATCCTCAAAGAAGCCGCAAGATTTTCGCCGGAATTGCAAAAAGCCCTGGAAACATGGAAAGATATTTCCTTTGAATTTGAAACCGTGGACGCCCTCGATTTGTAGGCGCTAAAAAAGGAGCAGAGAATGTACACAGAAACCTTTTCTTATTTACCGCCTTTTTCGGAAAAAGAAGTGGCGGCGCAGATCAAATATATTATGGATAACGGATGGATACCGGGTATTGAATATACCGAAGACCCGGGGCTGGAAAATGCCTATTGGTTTTTTTGGAAACTACCGTTGTTTGACGCGGAAAATGCGGAGGAAGTGATGAGCGAACTGAAAGCCTGTCGTGAACAGAATCCGAAAGCCTATATCAAGATCACCGGTTATGATAATATCCGACAGGGACAAGTGTTGGCCTTTGTAGCTTTTAAACCAGCCGCGTAACCATACATTGCCGTATTAACAACGGGAGATTAACGTGAACCGAAAAACCGTCATGCTGGGCGTTGTGGGTGACAGCGCCTCCGGAAAAACCACATTAACCAAGGGCATCGTGAATTTGCTGGGCGAAGAAAATGTGACCGCTATTTGCAGCGATGATTATCATCGTTACAACCGGGAACAACGTCGGGCCATGGGCATAACGGCCCTGAATCCGGCCTGTAATTATGTGGATATTATGGAGCAGCATTTTAATTTATTGCGCCAGGGGCAGCCTATCCTGAAACCGGTCTATAATCACTCCACGGGGGATTTTGATCCGCCGGAATACATACGCCCGGCCAAGTTTGTGATTGTGGAGGGCCTGTTGGGTTTTCACAGCCGGGTGATGCGCAATTGCTTTGATGTAAAAGTTTATCTGGCACCGGTGGAAGACCTGCGGGTGGAGTGGAAGATCAAACGGGATACCAGTAAACGCGGCTATACCCGGGAACAAGTGTTGCGTTCCCTCAATGCCCGGGTGGATGACGCGGCCCATTTTATTCATCCGCAACGCTCGTTTTCCGATCTGGTGGTGAGCTTTTATCCGCCGGATCAAAATAAAAAAGAAACCGGCTCCCATTTAAATGTGCAAATGGCGCTCAAACCCAGTATTCCGCATCCCGACCTGGGCGATGTTCTGGAACACGCGGCCAATAGTGACGGGACGCCGGCTATTTCCATGAGTCTGGGCCGCGATGAAGGCAAACCGGCGGATATCCTTAATGTGGATGGAAATATCAGCGCGGAAAAAAGCGGCGAACTTGAAAAATTACTCGGTAATCACCTGATGTCTGTGGCCAGCGCGCTTAATCTGGAAAAGCTGGGAGTTTTTAATGACGGCAGTAAAGACCATGTCTCGTATCCGCTTGCTCTGGCGCAAATGCTCATCGCTTATCACCTGGTGCGGGCTCAAGACCCCGTTCAGGTGGCAACCCAATAAATCTTGGTACTTTTTTTAAAGTTTTTGTACACTTGTGGATTCATTCTAAACACGCAAAGGGACACGCTCATGACACACATTGATTCGCGGGAATTGAACAATTTGCAGGAAATGGCCAAAACCATTCGCGGTTTATCCATTGACGGTGTACAAAAAGCCAATTCCGGACATCCGGGGATGCCGATGGGCATGGCCGATGTGGCCACGGTTTTATGGATGCGTCATCTCAAACACGATCCGCGGGACCCAAAGTGGTTTAACCGGGACCGGTTTGTACTTTCCGCCGGACATGGCAGTATGTTGTTGTACAGCCTGCTGCATCTGACGGGATATGATGTATCCCTTGATGATTTGAAGAATTTTCGCCAATGGGGCAGTAAAACGCCCGGACATCCCGAATACGGGCATACGCCGGGAGTGGAAACCACCACCGGGCCGCTGGGTCAGGGGGTGGCCAATGCCGTGGGGATGGCGCTGGCCGAAGCGCATCTCGCGGAAAGGCTGAATACACCGGAGCACCGTCTGCTGCATCATTATACTTATGTGATAGCCGGGGACGGTTGTTTAATGGAAGGGATTTCCCATGAAGCGGCATCGTTAGCCGGACATCTTAAACTGGGCAAGCTGATTCTTCTTTATGATGATAACCAAATCAGTATAGACGGCAGCACCGGGCTGAGTTTCACGGAAAATGTGTTACAGCGTTTTGAAGCGTATGGCTGGCACACACAACGCGTGGACGGCCATGACATGAACGCCGTGGACCAGGCGATTTTTAAAGCCCGGGAAGACGAACGACCCTCCATCATCGCCTGCAAAACAGTGATCGGATTCGGTAGCCCGCATATGGCCGGTACCAATAAGGTGCACGGCTCGCCTCTCGGCGCGGAAGAAGTGAAATTAACCAAAGAAAAACTGGGGTTGCCCGCGGATAAGGATTTTTACATCTCCGAACAGGCATTGGAAACCGCGCGCGGTTGTGTTGCACGCGGGGCGGAATTACATCGGGCCTGGGATGAAAAAGTGGCGACTTGCTCTCCGGAACAGGCGGCTCTGTTGAAAGAGTTGCATACAGATAACCTATCAGTGGATTTAGAAGCCTTGTTGCCTGCGTTTGAAGATACGGATGCCCTGGCCACACGCGCCGCATCCGGTAAAACGCTGGATGTCCTGGTGCCGGCCTTACCTCAATTGTTGGGCGGCTCCGCCGACCTGACCGGCTCCAATAATACCCTGCCCAAAACCGAAAAAGGGCTGGAGTCCGGGCACTATGGTAACCGCTATATCTATTACGGCGTGCGCGAACACGCCATGGGCGGCATCATGAACGGTCTGGCCTTGCACGGCGGACTGATACCCTATGGCGGTACCTTTTTAGTGTTTTCCGATTATATGCGTAACAGTGTGCGCCTGGCCGCCATGATGGGACTGCGTGTCATTTATGTGTTTACGCATGATTCCATCGGTTTGGGAGAAGACGGCCCGACGCATCAACCGATTGAACATCTGACCAGCCTGCGCCTGATACCAAACCTGACCGTTATACGTCCGGCGGACGCCCGGGAAACGGCTTTTGCCTGGAAAACGGCCATCGAACATACTCAGGGTCCCACGGCGCTGGTGTTGACACGCCAAAAACTGCCCGTGATGCATGAAAAGGATTTTCCCTCTGTAAACCTGACGGAAAAAGGCGGATATATTTTAAGCGACGCGGATAAGCCTGCGGCGATAATTATTGCCAGCGGATCGGAGGTGGAAATTGCTCTCCTGGCGCAACGGCAGCTCAGTGAGGAGGGCATCGCCACTCGGGTGGTTTCCATGCCTTCCACGGAATTGTTTGACGCCCAGGACACCTCATATCGTGAGGAAGTGCTGCCGGAAGCGTTGTCTGTGCGGGTGGCCATCGAGGCGGGTTCCACATTGGGCTGGCATAAATATGTGGGCACACGGGGCCGGATCATAGGCATCGATCGCTATGGCGCTTCCGCTCCTTATAAGGAAATTTATAAACATTACGGAATGACGGCGGATGCCGTGGCGCAGGCCGTGAAGGACTCGTTGAAGGGATAGTCCGCTTGCCCCATCATTCAGCATGGGTTGTTATCCGTTCTGTTAGTTTTAAAATAGAGAGGATGCCTCACTACGTTCGGAATGACAAAGGGTAATGTCAAAACTCTTTGCGTCCTGGCGCCTTTGTGGTGAATAAATAAAAAAAACCGCAAAGACACAAAGGCACTAAGATTGTATGGCAACAACTTTGAAATAGCCTGGAAGTAATCCGATG
>RFFS01000166.1 GCA_003696775.1 Calditrichota bacterium | reverse complement strand
TACAAACTTGGTTTGTCAACCGATTAGAATACACCATTGTAAGAAAAGAATGCCTGAATACGGAATTTTGCGTCTGTTGCGAAAGGTTTTTTGAGGTTGAGCCAAGAGATACTCATCGACCTTCCCGGATCGAAACCTATCGGTTCATTTTTACTCCATATCATAGGATTTAAGTCCACCAAACGGATAACAAACATTTTTAGCAGCTTTTCAAAGGCCAATAGGAATTTAAATTGTAAAGCCCAAGCGGCTTTACGTGGGATAGACGTTTATCTTTCTTATAAGATCGCTAGCGGATTGAGCATGAAAATATTGTTTGTATTGAAGAATAAAACATTTTATACCTGCAAACAGATCAACCTTATTGACAAAAGGAATTTCTTTTTTTATGGGTGCCGATTCCGATCGATAGGCGCGTTAAAAAATTCCGGGACGGCCTTACTTTTAGTTTTTTATATTCGGAATCAGCCTGGTGGGTAAACAAATTTATCCTGGTAAAGCGGCTGCTTTGGATAATAGATTCCGTATGGATAGGAGAGTAAAGAATGCGTTCGGTTAAATTTAATCCATTTTACAGAAGTTACACCCTCCTGTAACGATCGTCGGATCAAAAAAGCTATCCCTTGACCGGGTAACATCATCAAACGGTTTTAATGATGATGATGCCCACGGTTTGAATCACCACCAGCACAGCGAGTACCTTTAACAATCGGGATAAGATTGCACTGTCACCTTTTATGATTACCCAAACATCGGCCAGCGCGCCGGCCAAAGCGCCATACATCACCCCTTCCATCCCTTTGAGCAGAGCCGCCAGACCCAACAGCCCCTGATAATGAATAACCACGGTAGCGATGATACCTCCACTGACCATAAACGCCAGAACCGCAAGGATAAGCAAACCGAAACATTTGAGACTATACATGGTTTCCTCCCACTTAACCCGTTAAAATATACGCAAAAAAACGGGAAATTAAAGAGGTAGGTTAAATAATTCCGCAGCCTATCAACATGGCGATGGTCAGCAAGGAAAAGGCGACGATGTAGCGAACCGAACGAATGGTGACCTTTCGTAAAAGGCGGCGCCCGATAAACGCACCGCTGAAGGCCGACAAAATGGCGGCGAGCAGCAAGGGCACATTATCACGGTATAAAGTCGGATCAAAGCGGGTGGTATATATAAACAGACGACTGATATCGATGAGCACGGCGATGAGCACCCCGCTGGCAATAAACGCTTCCTTGCTCAAATCGAATTTGATCAGCACCGCCGAACGCAAGGCGCCCTGATGACCGGATAAACCGCCAAAGAATCCGCTTAATACCCCGCCGAGAGGCAGGGCCAGCACGTTTTTTTTCAGCGGGGGCATCCACCCGAACAGGTCCATGACAGCAAACAGGCCTATAACAACCGCGATGGTCATATCCAGTGGCGTGACGGCCAGGGCATGACCGAAAAACGTATATCGGAAAACGGGAGACATATTACCCAGCCAAACGAGTAGTGAGGCGCCCCCCGCCGCGGCCACCACGGCCGGACCGCCAAAGGCAAGCACCACTTTTTTATCGGCATAACGCCCGATCAGGATCAGTTTGAATATATTGTTGAGCAAATGAACCATTGCCGTCATGGCGATGGCACTTTGGAGAGGGAAAAACAACGCGAATGCGGGCATTAACAAGGTGCCCAGTCCGAATCCGGAAAAAAAGGTCAAGCCCGAGACCAACAAGGCCACGGGGACAATCAGCAAAAGCGCGGACTTCATCAGGGTGTGGCGGGCACGCGTATTTTAGACCGGACAATAAAGGCTTCACGGTAATTATGATCCCGCGCCTGTTCACGGATTTTTTCCGCGTCTTCACGGGTTTGCGCATCCCCTATGCGTACTTTGTACATATTGGATTCAAACACCAGATAGGTGGCGTAACCGGCATCTTTAAACATCTCACGCGCTTCTTCCCGTACCAGGGTCGCCCGCTCAAAATCCTTGGTAACAAAAATCTGTACCCGAAAACCGTTGACTTCCCGAAAGGATGTATTTTCGGCGGTATTTTCTTTTTTTTCCGCTGTTTCCGTCTTGTCGCCGGATGCGTTTACCGTTCGGGCGATAACGATATCGTCATCGTTTAACGTGCGCGGATCAAACGATTCATCGTATTTCTTTTTGGCGTCCGTTGCCGTATGACCGGTTTGGGTAGCCCGCGAACCGCCACAGGATGCCAAAATCAGCAGCAAACCCAGGAAAAGTGTAAAACGTATCATATCCCTTTCTCTATTTTATACCTGCTCTCCTACATCGTATTATTAAACGGACCATCATCCAGCAAAATATTATACGAAGGATTCAGGCGTCTAAGATACGCTTTAATTGCTTATGGAATCAACGTGAAAAGTGATAAAATGGCCTTTACGGTATTTTTGATGTCTTTTAGGGAAATTTTCTTCCCATTATTTTAAAATGCTGAAAAATTTCAGAAATGTGGTAAATTGGTCACACTATGCCCTTACCCTGGTCTCTATTATAAAATAAAAAAATTAAAAAACTTCATGTCTTTCCAAAAATCTATTTTTTTCATTGTTGTATTGTTATGGGCGCAGGTACGCGCCGGTTACACAAACAGCCCATTACCAAAAATTCAAACACCGGAAATGGCCACGCCGTTTTTTCAGTTTAAACATATCGGCGAGGAAGAGGGTCTCGAACAAAAAACCATCTACGCTATTTTACAAGACAGCACCGGATACTTATGGCTGGGCACCAATGACGGATTGGTGCGCTACGATGGCTATCGATTTAAAACATTCCGCCATAACCCGGATGACACCACTTCCCTTTCCAATAATCACATCAACTATCTTTTTGAGGATTCTCGTGGCCGCCTGTGGGTGGGCACGGATGGCGGTCTGAATTATTATAATCCAAACACCGAATCGTTTGTAAGACTGCAAACCGTCTCCAACAGTCCAGACTCAAAAATACATAATACCGTTTTTTCGATAACGGAAGACAAGAACGGATCGCTCTGGGCGAGCAGCAATTATGGCGTATATCGCGTGGTTATCCATCAAAGTGCGCCATTCGTAACGGAAAAGTCAAATCCTGATTTTTACGATTTTTTAGGAAAGGTACAAATCAGCCACTATGTGCCCAAGCCACATACGAATAGCGATAAAAACATAATTTATAAATTATTAATTGACCACGCCGGGCAGATTTGGGCCGGTAGCTATGGCGGCTTGATGCGCCTTGTTCCCACAACATCTAACCCAAATTCAAAATCATCGTTGACGGCAAACTATAAATATGAAATGATTTATAATCGGTTTGATGACAAAAACAATACCCTGAGCGGTATGATTTTAGCCTTGCTGGAAGACCGGAATGGCACCATATGGGTACAAACATCCGATGCACTCAGCGGCTTCTCCCCCGACCAACCCAAACTTCATTTAAAAAGCTATCACTACGATCACGGGCTGTTCACCATCGGCGCGCTTGTGGAAGTCCCTGGCCGGCATGACAGCAAATTGTGGGTCAACCTAAAGGACAACAGCTTTGCCATTTTTGATCCGAATAAGGAAACCTTTACAAAGATTATTGCCAGGGAGAAAGGCAAAAGCAATTCAACCATCCCTTATTATATCCATGTCATATACAAAAGTCGCGACGGCATCTATTGGTTTGGAACGGAAACCGGCGGCCTGTATAAATATGATCCGGATTTTTCGAGATTTTCCCAATACAATCCTAAGCTCAATATCCTCATTTCCAACCGCTTAATTGATATGCGCTTTCTTTTTGAAGATTCTCATGGTGTTTTATGGATAGCCAATCAGGGGGTTTACCGCTGCGATCGCTTTACGGGCCGGGTTTTATCGCAATACTGGCAAAATATCAAAACTCAAAACTGGACTTTTAAAAACAAAATTTGTGAAGACGGTTTGGGCAATATTTGGATCGGCAGTGAATTTGGCGGTTTGTTCCGTTTTGAACATCAAACTCAAAAGATGGCGGCCATGCTGAATTACAGTCCGCGGAATACGGACACATTAAAAGAGCTTAGTGCAACTGAAAAACGGACGATTTTTACTTTACACGATACGCCAAAGAATCCCATCTATAAAAATATTATTAAAATTAGTGAAAATATAACCGCCATAACAAAGGATGCTCGGGGCAATATATGGACCGGAGCCGGAGTAGATTTATTATTGGATTCCCTGGGCGTCCCAAACATTAAAAGATTTCTGAATATCACCCATATCGATGTGTATGATCATAAAATCCACAATTATAATTTATCCAGCCTGATTCATACCGGGCAATCGGATAAATGGCAATATATTTATACGATCAACGCCGGGCCTTCCGGTATTTTATGGCTGGGCGGTAGCTTCGGATTGTTTCGATTTGATCCACAAACAGGCGACAACCAATTATTCAGGGCCATTCCCGGTGATCCACACAGTTTAAGCGGCAACCGGGTGCAAGCCGTTGCCCGGGATAAGCGCCATCCGGACCGTTATCTGTGGGTGGGTACCGACGGCGGCGGCCTGTGCCGTTTTGATAAACAATCGGAAACCTTTAAACGCTATGCACAGAAAGACGGTCTGCCCGGGCTTACCGTTTCGTCCATTCTTACGGACAGGCAGGATGATTTATGGCTGGGCACCGACAAAGGGCTTGTTCATGCCCGCATCGATTCCGTCACCAACGATATTGCCCGCTTTATCAGCTATGACCGCGGTGATGGTATCAACGATGATGACTTCAGTTTTTTTTACGGACAGAATGCCCAAATAAATGCAAAAGGTGAGATGTTTTTTGCCGGCGCCAAGGGGATTTCCATCTTCAACCCGGACAGTATCCGCGAAAACACCCAACCATCAAAGGTGTTACTGACCCGATTCTACCTGAATTTTAAGCCGGCGGAATTTAAGGATCCCGGGTCACCGCTGACCGCCCCGCTGTCCCGTTTAAAACGCATTGATTTAAACCACACGGATAACAGCTTTGCCATCGAAATGGCTACTCTGGATTTTCATGCGCCGGGAAAAAATCGTTTTGCCTATAAACTGGATGGCTATGAAGATGACTGGATTTATCCCGGGATGGAAAAGCGCGCGATATTTACCCACGTTCCGCCGGGCACTTACACTTTCCGGGCCATAGCCGCCGGCCGGAACGGTATCCGGAACGAAAAAGAGACCCGCTTAATCATCAACATCATCCCCCCGTGGTATCAATCCATTTGGGCATACATGCTCTATCTGTTTATCGCCCTGGGCGCCCTGGCTTTTGCCAAAAATTATGAAAACAATCGCCAGAGACACAAATTACAGGCTTACCTGCAAAAACAGGAAGCCGAAAAACTGAAGGAAATGGATATTCTCAAAACCCGCTTCTTCACCAATATTTCCCATGAATTCCGCACGCCGCTGGCTTTGATAAAAGGACCGGCCGAGGAAGAATTGTCATCCACTCGTTCCAGCGCCACCCGCCGTCGTATGCAGATGATCGGCCGTAATGTCAACCGCCTGATGCACCTGATCGGTCAGTTACTGGATTTAAACGCCCTGGAAACCCGTCACATGGCCCTGCGAGCGGTGCAAACGGATATCATCCCTTTTGTGCAGGGGCTGTCCATGGGCTTTGCCTCCTGGGCGGAACGTCGGAATATCACCCTGAAAGTGTTCAGCCCGGAAGAAAAGATCGATGTCTGTTTTGACCGCGATCTGATGGAAAAAATCCTCAACAATCTGCTTTCCAACGCCATCAAATTTTCACGGGAAAAAGCGGGTAAGATAGAAATTATCATCAAATTGACCGATGACGACTCTTGCGTGCAATTGATTGTTAAGGACAACGGTATCGGCATTCCTGAAGAGAAACTGGCGCACGTTTTTGACCGTTTTTACCAGGTGGACGCCTCCATGACGCGGGAACACGAGGGCTCGGGCATAGGACTGGCTCTGGTAAAGGAATTGGTGGAACTGCATAAAGGCCGTATAGAGGTGGAAAGCCGTCACGGTCTGGGCACCACCTTTACCATAACCCTGCCGCTGGGTAGCGATCATCTCGCTCCGGATCAAATCATGGCCAGCGTCACGGAATCAAAACGGGTTAATAAAGTCTCCGCCAATGAATACGATTTTACACACGATACCGGACAGGATCATTTGGATTCAACGGAAAATTCCCGGGAAGAAAAACCGTTGTTGTTAATAGTGGAAGACCATGCGGACTTCCGCCGTTTTATGATCGATACCCTGCAAAACGAATACCGTATCATGGAAGCGGCGCACGGGGCAAGCGGTTTGAAGAAAGCCCTTAACAAAATCCCCGATTTGATCATCAGCGATGTGATGATGCCCAAAATGAACGGTTATGAGTTGTGTAATAAAATAAAAAACGATGAACGTACCTGTCATATCCCTGTTATATTGCTCACTGCCAAAGCCGCTACGGATGACAAGCTGCAAGGCTTGGGCGTCGGAGCGGATGATTATCTCAGCAAACCTTTTGATAAACAAGAGCTTACCGCCCGGGCGGACAATCTGATCACATTGCGCCGGAAGCTGCGCGACAAGTACGGCACGGCCACCCGGATCAAACCTTCCGAAATTGAAGCCACCTCCATGGACCGCGCCTTTCTGGAACGAATTATCGCCACCATTGAAGCCCGCATGGCGGAAGAGACCTTTAACAGCGACGTGTTGGCCGGTGAGGCAGCCATGAGCGTATCCCAACTCAACCGCAAGCTCAACGCCCTGATCGGTCAGCCGGCCGGCCGGTTGATCCGTTCCATGCGCCTGCAGCGCGCCGCCGACCTGCTGACCCAAAAAGCATCAACGGTTACAGAGGTATGCTATGCCGTCGGTTTCAGCGGGCAGGCCCACTTCAGCCGGGCCTTTAAAAAACAGTTTGGCTGCTCACCATCCGAATATCTGAAAAACCGGTAATTTCCCATCAGGCACAACTCGCTCTTTAAATCTTTCACAATTCCAAATCAAAATTAAAAGGCAATCTTCATGAAAAAGGTTGCCATTTTTTATTTTGGACAAAAACACCGCCTTTTCCGCCGCCATGCGCAAAAATGATACGCATTTGCGCAAAAATGACAAGCATCCGCCCGAACCTTTTGGTAATGTAAACCAGGCGATACATAAAAAAAGGCCGCATGGGTTGGTAAACAAATATGAATATTATGGAAGAACCACAAAAACTTAATTTAGATTTTGTTTTGGATGCAAATGGTAACCGTGTATGTACACTCTGCATTCAGCAGCGCGATTTTGTGATTCATGCAGGTTCGTACCGTCTTGTTTACGGCGTTCCAAGAAAGTTCTGGCCCGCGCCAACGCCAAATGGCGGCATTGTGTTTGTGGAAAATTACGAATATGAACTCGGGAAAGTTGTCAACAATGGGTTCCTCCAAAATTTAAAAAGGGATTATGACAAATTGGGTTGGGGTTATCGTGAATCATTTGAGATATCGGGCCAATTTGATCCTGAAGGTGCATGCTGGAAGCAAGGGGCCAGGGCATTATTTCATGACCCGGGAACAGGTTCTGTTACAACCGTGGCCTTGCCCCAATGGCGGTTCACTCTATATGAAGGGGATTTGCTCTACGATTCTTTGGGCCGGCTCATCAGTGCGTGGAATGAAGACGGAAATTTAACAAAACAGACAGAGTAAAGGAAACACATGGTAGAAAAGGCAAACCGCCATAGCGAGGTTGACGCACCCCCGAAAAGCATGAATACATTTTCCGACATTGCCCGCGGCATGCAGCATGCCGTAAATACGACACAAGAAATTATCGAGCAGCACTATATGCGCCTTTTCGCGAGGTATTTTGACAAAAACGGTGAGCCGCTAACCGTGACGTTCAACCTTACGCCGGAGCACGTCGTTCAAGCTCCGCTCGTTGCACTCATACAACCGAATGCTCTAGCGCTCGAAGAGCTCACGCTCGAAATGGCCATTAAAATCGATCAGGCCACCATCAAGAAAGTCCAAACCCCTGCTAAGGACTTTGATTTGGAACGCACCAGTTTTGCCGTGTCATTTGCTTCCGGAAAAAGAACTTCGGCAGGGCAAGCAACCGGAGAGGATGCGGGCATAGGTGAGGACAATGTTATCAACATTATGATGAAATTCAAACAAGGAGATCCGCCTGAGGGCGCTGCCCGGGTTCTGGATGAATTCTACAAGGCTGTCGTCATGCAACCAAGAGAAGACCCGGAGAAAAAATAAAAGCAACCAGGAAAATGGAGAACAAAAAAAAGCCTAACAAGGCAATTGAGTCATTCTCACAAAATATCTCACTTTAAGGAAAGGATATGGCGATGGCTGAACAAAATGTTGCAGGATACTTTAATGACATTCCTATTGAGTATCTCATCAGCGAACCGCTTTCGGCGGCATGTAAAGGACAAATTCAGCTCGCTTCAGCGGCTTACGAGTTCATGACGAAGATCGGTTTTGAGAACGGAGATTTTTCCAAACCGATTCTTCTAAAGTTCAACCTGGAGCGGCCTGTTGAAACGCCGGATTCGATTCAGACCAACACCATTGAGGTGCAAGCACCCTTTTTGGGCTTGGTGCCCATCCCGTCATTGCTCATTGATGACGTCACCATTGATTTTCAAATGGAGGTGACATCCACTGTTCAGGATAAATCTTCAACAACAGCGGAAACCAGTGTATCCGCATCCTACGAAAAATGGTGGAGCCCTGTTAAAATCAGTGTAACCGGTAAAGTCACTACCAGCCGTGAAAACACGCGCAGCACGAACCAGACTGCGAAATATCAAGTTCACGCTCAAGCCAGGCAGCAACCACCGACGGAAGGCCTGAGCAAACTAATGGATATTATGGCAAGCTGCACGGCCCCGTTGAGTATAAAAGGGAACAGCGGCGGAAAACATTGAAGTTCGCGTAATAAGGATTTCCCAAATTGATAAAAAGTGCAGGAATTTTTTGGTCTTGTAATTTGCGAAAAGACGCAAATTATTGAGCTTTTACAGAAGTACAATTAATCAAATTCTACATAAACGATGACTAGAAAATTAATAATACCAGAAAATTTATTTCATTCGCCAAACAATCCGCAACACCCAAATGGTTTTCGATAAAGTCTTTAAGTGTAAGGACATGCCTTGTCTGGTGAATGAAATTTTGTACTAAGACTACGATTGAAAAAATTAGACCTGATATTTGTAAACAAGTTCGGTCGATGCGCTATTAAAAAACTGAATGAAGGAAGGTAAATTGGGCGCAGTGATGTTTAACTTAAACAATGCGGCAAAATTAGGGACCATGGTACCGCCTGACTTTGGCGGAGGTCATTTTGGCACTGCGAGGCTGCCACACGGGCTTATCGGTCCGGGTATATATATGATCGTGAATCTGCATACGAATAACCGATATGTTGGGATCTCTACTGAATTAGAAAAGAGATTTGGATCGAGGTTGTCTGTGGTGACAGAACTTGGATTTACAACAGCGCAAATGGATAAAATAGGGGTGTACTGGGGAACAGTATTGACGCAAGACACTCCGTCCGCTGGTGTGGTGGCGACTCCTCCTCTATGGAAGCCTGCGAGATGTTACGTGTCGCCTCTAAAAGGCACTGTTGATGGAGAACTGCTCAATCTGGAACAACTTTTAATTCGTTTTACTCTGACTCAGATTCAAGGTACTATTTCGAACAATATCTATGCACGCAGGCACTACCGTAATCCTACGAATTCTACAATTACTGTTACGCTTGAATGGGGGCCAGGAGGATTGTTTCAGCCAGGTAGGCATTGTGCTTTTTGGAAAGGAGGCGAAGAATGGTAGTAAAATGATAAAGATATGGATTTCAGCTGTGATTAAAGACCAATGAGCCAGAGAACCAAAATATAATACATATCATAAAAAACAAATGTTGCTTATTCCACATAGTTTTTTCTTGTGAGACGGTATGTAGGGACTTTAGGCTGACAAAATTAAAATTAAAAATATTTTTTTTAATTATCAAAGGAGTTAATTATGAAACATTATTTCAAACTTTATTTAGCGCTAATTTTTTTATTTGCAGCAAATATTATCCACGCGCAATGGATAGAACAGACAAGCGGAACAACAAACAATTTTAATGGCGTATCCTTTACCGATGCCAACACGGGCACGGCTGTCGGGGATAATGGCACCATCCTGCGAACCACAGATGGCGGCGCCAACTGGGTCAGTCAGAATAGCGGAACAACAAACAATCTTAATAGCGTATCCTTTACAGATGCCAACACGGGCACGGCTGTGGGAACTGGCGGCGTAATCCTGCGGACCACAGACGGTGGCGCTAACTGGGTCAGTCAGAATAGTGGAACAGGAAACAATCTTACTTTCGTCTCATTTATAGATGCAAACACCGGTACTGTTGTTGGTTTTAATGGTACAATTCTTAGAACAACAGACGGCGGCGTTAATTGGGTCAGCCAAAACAGCGGAACTTCCAATGGTATATTTGGTGTCTCATTTGCAGATGCAAACACTGGCACGGCTGTAGTGGAAGATGGCACAATTCTGCGGACCACAGACGGCGGCGTTAACTGGGTAATTCAGTATTCGTCATCGCACATCCTTCGTCGTGTACATTTTATAGATGCAAACACCGGTACTGTTGTTGGTTTTAATGGTACAATTCTTAGAACAACAGACGGCGGCGCTAACTGGGTCAGTCAGAATAGCGGAACTGACCAGATTCTGGTTGGGGTTTTTTTTACAGATGCAAACAACGGTACTGTTGTGGGAGATGGTGGCACAATCCTTAGAACAATAGACGGCGGCGCCACCTGGGTCAGCCAAAATAGCGGAACAGAGCATCCTGTGATAGGAATTTTTTTTACAAATGCAAATATCGGTACAGCCGTGGGCTATAATGGAACAATCCTAAGAACCACAAATGGTGGCATTCCCCCTGCTCAAAACTCTGTTTTAAGCTTTGACGGCACGGATGATTATGTGGAAATACCTAACAACGACAAGTTAAATTTTGGAAGTTCCACCGATTTTACTCTGGAAGCCAAAGTTAAAATAACAGGCACAACACAGAACTTTGATGGTATCATTGCAAAAGGCGCTACAGGCGCAAGCTGGACCGGATATCAAATGCTTGTTTACGACGGCAAATTGGGCGCTGAAATCAGTTCCTCCGCCGGAGATATAAGTCCCCTGAACGGTCTTGTTGGCGTGACCAATATTGCTGACGGAAACTGGCATCACGTGGCCCTGGTGGTTGAGCGCACTGCAACAAAGGCAACGCTTTATGTGGACGGCAAGGAGGAGGCTGCTGTTGTCCATTCTGTTATTAGCTCTGATCTCAACATCACAGCCAATATGCTCATCGGTACTGAAAGGACAAACGCTTTATATCTGCCGGCCAATATAGATGAAGTCCGAATCTGGAACGTGGCCCGCACAGCAAGCGAAGTTAATGATAATGTAAACAACGATAGTTTGCTTGCCGCTACGACTGGCCTTGTTGCCTACTATCATTTTGATCAGGGTGCACCGTCCGGCGTCAACAGCGGTTTAAGCGTCCTGAAGGATTCTACGCCAAATAGGCTTCAGGGTACCTTGTACAATTTTGCCCTTAATGGCGATGTTTCAAACTGGATCGAATCACAAAATTCTGTTGTTACTGCCATCGGAGATAATGATAACCCGGCCCTTCCGGAAGGATTCACCCTGGATCAGAACTATCCCAATCCGTTTAATCCCAGCACCACCATCCGCTTTGCGCTGCCAAAAGCCGGCCAAGTGTCCCTGGCCATTTATAATATGCAGGGGCAACTCATTCAAACACTGGCCAGCGGTCAATTCAGCGCAGGTCAGCACCAGGCGGTCTGGAACGGCACAAACGCCAACGGCGCGCATGTGGCCAGCGGGGTATATTTTTACAAACTGAAAGCGGGTAATGTGGTACAAAGTAAAAAGATGCTGTTGATGAAGTAGGCTGGCTCATTGTTTTTTTCACTAACCAAAGGCAACCTTCCCGTCGAGGGTTGCCTTTTTATTTTAGGCTAAAAACAAGCACTTTTTCCGCCCAAATGCGCAAAAAATGATACGCATTTGCGCAAAATGGACAAGCGATGCCCCATTGAATTATGTATTGTGCGATGTGTCCCCAACGACTCTTTCAATCACACTTAATTCAAACACATACAGGTACTTCCCTTTCCAATTGACAGGTGACATTGGAAAACCTGAAGGGATTAAAAGAACATTTAGAAGAAAATAAAATGGAATTTATTTTTAAGAACATTTCTCATTCCTATTGGTTTGTCATCATACTGGCTCACATTATCTGGTCACAAAATACCACGGATCGGGCAAAACCCGTACCCGTGTTATCCGATAAACATGTATTGGCGTCATATTTCCCTCCCGTGGAGAACCATGCCCCCCTAAACGACCGGTGGCGCGAAGCAGGGCCGCCGTTTATGAGAACATTTACCTCCGAGGATTACGGGGATTACTACCAATTCTGGAAAATCGCCCGGGATGACCGGACGGGATTAATGTATTTTCTCAGCCAGGGCGTTCTCCTGGAATACGATGGTGTTACCTGGCGGGAGGTTACTAAAAAAATGTCATGGAACAGCCAAAGTCTGGCTACCGATTCCACCGGCCGCTTATGGTGTGCGTCCATACATCAGGTTGGTTTTCTGGAACCCGATTCCACCGGATTTTTAAAATTTCAGTCCCTTGTTCAACACATACCTGCCGCCATAAAGGATTCCACCAAATTGTGGAAGATTGCCATGACATCACGATATGTGTATTTCCAAAGCGGCCGTTTTTTACTACGTTGGTCAAAAAATGCCCACACCATGAAAAGCTGGCGTTCCGCAACCGGGTTTGGCATACCGCATACAATGGATGACACCTTTTACATCCGCGAAAAGGGGGTTGGTCTTATGCGCGTGGACGGTGATCAATTGCGTGTATTACCCGGTAGTGCGCATCTTTCAAAAATGGTTATTTCCGATATAATTCCCTTTAGCGGTTCATACGACAAACCCAACAACGATCGCACCACTTCCCGATCCCATCACAGTTTACTGATTCTGACCCGGACACATGGCATGTTTATTTATGAGAGAGGCCGCTTTTATACCTTTAATACGGAAGCAGACGTCTATTTAAAACAAAACAGGCTTGAGTGCGGCGCTGTGCTACCTGACAAAAGTCTGGCCCTGGGCACCATACACGGCGGTTTGATGATCCTAAGTCCGGAAGGAAAATTGCGCAATATTTTAACTAAATCGGAAGGACTAAACGACAACACCGTTTACGACATTCTTTACGATAACAGGAACGGTTTATGGCTTGCTTTAAATAAAGGCATCATGCGCCTTGAATACCCTGGACCATTCTCCCATTTCACAGAACCGGCCGCCTTAAAAAGCAGTGTAAACGCGATTGTCCGCCACAAAGGGAAACTTTATGCCACCACGACGGATGGGGTTTATACACTGGAACAAAGCCCAAGGCCGGGTTTTCCACCTGTATTTCGGGCAATATCCGGCCTAAAAGCACAAACCGGTCGTTTATTATCGGCCGGCGGGCGGCTACTCATCGGTTCCAATAAGGGTGTTGATGAACTCATCCCGGAAGATGAACGCACATCCGCCAAGGAAGTCCGTAAGGTTGCCCAAACCGGCACGCCGGGCTGTCTGGTACAATCACGTTTGGATTCCGAACGTGTATATGTGGGCCTGAACAATGGTGTTGCCCTGTTACACCTGCAATCCGGAAAATGGCAATATACGGGCAGTTTTGCGGTGGGAAACGATTGGATTGAAGGCATCGCCGAAGAAAACAATAAAACCCTGTGGTTGACCACCCGGGACGGTGTCGTTTATAAGATAACAGCCCCTTCCCTGCAACCGTCAACTCTGTTAAATAAAGAAAACATTCTTATTCAACGCTTTAGCAAATCGAATAACTTGCCACCCATATGCGTAAATCCTCTGATTTATAAAAATAAAATCCTGTTCACAACAACAAAAGGCATACGGTATTTTGACTCACCAACACAGACATTTCAAATCGATTCATCCCTAACTGAACTCTTTGCCGATACTTCCTGGTATTTTAACTGGATAAAATTAAATTTCGATCAAAAGGGGCGCATCTGGACGACGCGTAAGGATAACATAGGCCTGGCAAGCCGCAATGCACAGGGCCGGTACACCTGGGATGAAACCCCGTTTAAATACCTGTCGGATTTAGGCGGAACCTGGACTTTTTGCATTGATCCGGATTATCCGGGAGTTTAATGGTTTGGCGGTTCGTACGGTATCGTACGTTATGATGAAAACATACGACAGGATGATCGCATAGGCTGTCATTCGCTCATACGCCAGGTTATGGTGAATGGAGATTCAGCCATCTATGGCGGCGCCTATACGTTTCCGGAAGACGTATTCCCTGCCCCTCAATTGACTTTTGATCATAACACCGTCCGATTTCAATATGCCGCGCCCTATTATAACGCGCCCGACCTCAATATGTATCAGTTTTATCTTGAAGGGTTTGAGGCAGGCTGGTCAAAATGGACGAAAGAAACCATGGTGGACTACCGTCAATTACCGCCGGGGCACTACCGCTTTCATTTACGCGCCCGTAACTATTACAACAGTGTCTGTGAAGGGTCGGTATTTGCGTTTACCATTCTCCCGCCGTGGTATAAAACACCGTGGGCATATACGATTTATGCCTTTTTAATCGTGGCACTATTATTAGCTGTCCGCCATTCCGAAGTCAACCGCCATAACCATAAAATGCAGGCCTACCTGCAAAAGCGGGAAGCCGAAAAACTGAAGGAAATGGATATTCTCAAAACCCGCTTCTTCACCAATATTTCCCATGAATTCCGCACGCCGCTGGCGCTGATCAAGGGGCCGGTGGAACAGGAACTGGAAAACAATCCCGCACCGGCCACCCGCCGACGGATGCAGATGGTCGGTCGTAATGTCAACCGTCTGATGCACCTGATTGGGCAATTGCTGGATTTAACCGCCCTGGAAACCAAGCATATGTCCTTACGGGCTGTAAAAACGAATATAATCCCGTTTGTACAAGGCTTGGCCATGGGCTTTGCGTCCTGGGCGGAACGCAGAAACCTAACCCTTAAAATCTTCAGTAAGGAAACCGCAATTGATGTTTATATTGACCGTGATCTGATGGAAAAAATTCTTAACAATCTGCTTTCCAATGCTATTAAATTTTCCAGGAAAGGCGGCGTAATTGAAACCATTATCAAGAGGCATGATGCCAAACAAGCGGTGGAGCTGATTATCAAGGATCATGGTATTGGCATACCGCAGGATAAACTACCCCACATTTTTGATCGCTTTTATCAGGTGGACGCCTCGATGACCCGTGAACATGAAGGCTCGGGCATCGGTCTGGCACTGGTAAAGGAATTGGTGGAACTGCATAAGGGGACAATTTCCGTGGCAAGCCGGGAGGGCCTGGGCACAACGTTTACCATTGTCCTGCCACTGGGTCGGGCGCATTTGTCGACCGATGAAATTATGGCATCGGTTACCGAATCCAAAAGAGTGCATCGCATTTCAGTGAATGAATTCGATTTCACCCATGATGTGGGACCATTTCATTCCGACAAAACCGAGACATCGCAGGAAGAGAAGCCCTTATTGTTAATTGTGGAAGACCATGCGGATTTCAGACGGTTTATGATCGACACCTTACATGATGCCTACCGTATTATCGAAGCGACGAACGGTAACACAGGATTAAAAAAAGCTCTTGAAAAAATCCCTGATTTAATCATCAGTGATGTAATGATGCCCGGTATGAACGGCTATGAATTATGCGATGCCGTCAAACGTAACGACCTGACATGTCATATCCCCGTCATTTTGCTGACCGCCAAGGCCGCTCCGGATGATAAACTGGAAGGTTTGGGTGTGGGCGCCGACGATTATCTCAGTAAGCCTTTTGATTCCAGGGAACTGCTTTCACGGGTACAAAATTTGATTACCCAACGCCGGAAATTACAGGCCTACTATCAGCAACATATATTAATAAAAACGTTAAAGAAGCCGCTCTTATCCACGGATGAGCAATTTTTGCAAAAGGCACTGACCATAGTGGAAGAGCATTTGGAGAATGAGAAGTTTTCCGTGGATGATCTGGCCGGGGGGCTGGGGATGAGTCGTTCCCAGATGCACCGTAAAATACATGCTCTGACCGGAAAAGCAGCTACACATTTTATCCGGGCCATACGCTTGCAACATGCAGCGGAGTTTATCCGCGCGGATGCCGGCAATATTACCGAAATCGCCTATAAGGTCGGTTTTGGCAGCCAATCCTATTTCACCCGCTGTTTTGCCGAACAGTTCGGTTGTTCCCCTTCGGAATATAAAAGGAAGCATGCTTAAGCGGGAAACTGTTAGTGGTTTGCTTGCAGCAAAAACAGGAGTACTGCCCTACTTTAACCATTCCCAATATAGTTGAAATTTTTTATTATTTCATTTTCAACAATATGTACGATTTCCGAAATTTTCGGCCAAATGGCCAGGACTTTTTTTTCCGTCTGTTCCGGAGTGTTGTGTGGATTTGTTACATCATATTTGCATTTTTCAGTTAAATGAACCAACCAAACAGTACCAAGGGGTTGTTTAGCTCCTTTTATTTTCCCTATAATTTCAGACAACTTAGACCTTACTTCTTCATTGCCGGGTGATATAACAGTTTTAAATGTGATCGATTTAGGCCAAAAATCGATTTCAAACAAAAAGGCTTCCTTACCCTTCCACCCGTTTCCTTTTTTGGGTATTACATCACTT